>JBBQFG010000029.1:0-29877 GCA_038321765.1 Elainellales cyanobacterium | reverse complement strand
GATGCGATCGCATATTTTCTCCAACGCCTCATCCCAGCTAATCCGCTGGAATGGCTGGTCGAGCGTTTCGCGCCACAGGGGGTAGAGCAATCGATCTTTGCCGATCGATTCTGCCACGGTTGCCCCTTTTACACACACCATTCCCAGGCTAGACGGATGGTCGCGATCGCCTCGCACCTGCCACGGGGTCTTGCCATTCGGATCTCCCGGCATGACTTCTAAGCCACATCCCACTCCGCAATAGGGACATAAGGTTTTAATAGAGTCGGGCATAGAGGGAAAGATGTTCGGCTTTGCCGTTCGCGCAGCGTAAATGAAGGGTGATGGGAAAGGATGGTTTGACGGTCTAATCGTTTAACCGGAGGCGGTAGGGGCGAAGCATTGGGTCATTATTTATCGGTCATCCAGAGCGTATTAACCCAATGCTTCGCCCCTACTACACGTCGTCGTGGGCGTAGCGGTGATACAAAAAGTCGAGGGCTTGGTTGCGGAGTTCGTAGTAAACTGGGTCTTCCATGACGCGGGTGCGGTTGCGGGGGCGGGGAAATGGCACCTCCAAGATTTCGCCAACTTTGGCAGAGGGGCCATTGGTCATCATGACGATGCGGTCAGATAGCAGCAGGGCTTCGTCAATGTCGTGGGTGATCATCAGCACGGTGACGCGGTTGTCTGTCCAGATCTTTAGCAGCTCGTCTTGCAGTTCTTCGCGGGTGATGGGGTCAAGGGCACCAAAGGGTTCGTCTAAAATCAAGATTTCGGGGCGCATCGACAGCGCACGAGCAATGCAGACCCGTTGCTTCATGCCGCCAGAGAGGGCAGTGGGTCGTTTGTCTGCCGCTTCTGATAGCCCTACCATCGCGAGGTGCTCTCGAACGATCGCCTCTTTTTCAGCCTTGGGCTTTTTGCGCCAAATCGAGTTAATCCCCAGGTAAATGTTCTCAAACGCGCTCATCCAGGGCAGCAGCGAGTAGTTTTGAAACACCACCATCCGATCGGGACCTGGTTTGGTAATCCGCTGCGATCGCAACCGCACTTCGCCTGTTGTCGGTGTCCGAAAGCCAGACACCATATCCAATAGGGTCGATTTGCCGCAGCCAGAGTGCCCAATTACAGACACAAACTCGCCTTCATTGACTGTCAGGTTAATGCCATCCAGAACGGTATACGTGTCGCCATTTGCAGTGGGATAGACCTTCGACAGGTTATCAATCACCAGAAACGCATCGGTTGCGTCTATAGGGCTGGGTTTAATGTCAGTACTGTCAAGGGTTTGCATGGAGTTATTTAGGTTAGTAAGAGGAGAGTTGATACTGAATTTAAGCGAGGATGAGGAGCGTTCAGACGCTGGTAGTCCTAAATTGGTAAGGATTTTTTGATGGGCGGGCTTCGCCCGCCCATCAAAAAATCCTTACATCAATACCACTACCCAGACGCTAAGGGGTGACGGCGGCTACGGGTGCATCAATACTGATTTCTTCGATCCGAATGTTGTGTTTGATTGTGAGGTTGTTCAAGTAACCGATGGGATCATCGGGATTAAAGATGGTGCCATCGGCGAAGGTAACAGGGCCACGATTGGGTTCGATGTCGGGTAATCCTAAGTCACGGGCGGCGGCTCCGAAGACATCGACGCGGCGGGTACGGTTGAGGATGTCGAGCCAGTTGCGTGGAAATGGCGTAATACCCCAGCGTGCCAGTTGGGTCATGATCCACAGCCCTTCAACCCGGTAGGGGCAGTTGGTGCGATCGACGTAGAACTGGTTAAAGCGCAGAAGCTGTTCGGGTTCGGCATCGGTGCCTCGGTCGTAGGGGGTGACTAGACCAGGGCGCAGGTAAGCCGGATCAACGCCAACATATTCGGGGCGGGCGAGGATTTCGACAAGTTCTTCGCGGTTGCGGCGATCGTCACAATATTCGCAGGCTTCGAGCAGGGCTTTAACCAACGCTAAATGAGTGTTGGGGTAACGGGCTGCCCAGTCTTCGCGAACGCCCAATACTTTTTCTAAATGCCCCGACCAAATGTCTAAATCGGTGGCGATCACAAAGCCGATGCCTTCTTGGACAGCGCGCGAGTTCCACGGCTCGCCTACGCAATAGCCGTCGATGGTGCCCGTTTTGAGCGCCGCTACCATTTGGGTCGGCGGAATCATCACGATGTTGACATCTTTGTCGGGGTCAATACCGCCCGACGCGAGCCAATGACGCAGCATGAGATTGTGCATGGAGGACGGATGCACAGCGGCTAGGGTTATTACCTTGTCGGGGGTGCGGGCGATCGCCCCTTTCAGGTCTTCTAGAGTCCGCACGCCATCGTGATAGAAGCGTTTGCTGAGGGTGATGGCGTTGCCGTTACGGCTCATTATGAGGCCCGTGACAACTGGAACGGGGGGCTTGCCATTCATACCGAGGGTTAATCCCAGCGGCATCCCGGCAATCATTTGGGCTGCATCTAAGCGACCAGTGCTAATGCCGTCGGCGATCGCCTTCCAGTTTGGCTCGCGTGCCAGGGTGACTTGCTCCAGACCATATTTCTCAAAGAAGCCTTTTTCTTTGGCGATCGCCAGCGGCGCACAGTCTGTCAGCGGTACAAACCCAATGTCCAAGTTGACTTTTTCCAACCCGTTGCGGGCAATCGGTTCTGCCTTGACCAGCTTGCGTTTTTTCGCCTGCTTTTGCTGGTTGAGGAAGTACACAATTTCAGTCCGCATGGCGTAATAGCTGGGATGGTTAACCACCGCCAGTCGCTCACGGGGGCGCTCAAACGGTACGTCTAAAATCTGCCCGATGTAAGATTCGGGGCCATTCGTCAGCATCACAATTCGATCCGACAGCAGCAGCGCCTCATCGACATCGTGGGTCACCATAATGCAGGTGAGCTGGTGCTCTTGGGCAATTTGCATGAGTTGGTCTTGCAGACCGCTGCGGGTCAGCGCATCCAGTGCCCCAAACGGCTCATCCAGCAGCAGCAGCTTGGGTCGAATTGAGAGGGCACGGGCGATCGCCACCCGCTGCTTCATCCCACCAGAGAGCTGACTGGGTCGCTTGTCTGCCGCCGGACGCAGCTTCACCATGTCAATGTGGTGCTCAATAATTTCCGTCTGTTCAGCCGCTGGGCGGTCTCTCATCACCCGGTTTACAGCCAGGGCAATGTTTTCACGTACCGTTAACCAGGGCAGCAGCGAGTAGTTTTGAAACACCACCATGCGATCGGGACCCGGTCCTGTGACCAGCTTGCCTTCCAAAATCACCCCACCCGATGCTGGTTTGGCGAGTCCGGCAACAATGTTGAGCAGCGTAGACTTACCGCAGCCCGAATGACCCAGCAGCGTAATAAACTCACCCTTTTGGATATCTAGCGTGATGTTCTTCAGGGCAATGTACTTGCCCCCGTTGGCCATGGGGAAGACTTGATCAACATGATCGATTTCAACAAAGGCAGACATAGGTTGGAGGGATGAGGGATGAGGGATGTGGGATGAAGCGGAAGAAGGGATGTGGGTTGAGAGAATTGGATTTGGGGTGAGAATAGGGGAAGGGGGATGAGTTTCCCGATAGCGGTAGGGGCAAAGCATTGGGTCAGTAGTGTCGGTCACTCTGGGAGGGTATTAGCCCAATGCTTCGCCCCTGCGGTGGGTATCACTCCCAACCAACACCCCATGCATCCTTATTTCTGATCTTCGGGGACGACGCGAGTAGCGATGTAACCGATGATGGCGTTGAGCAGTAGCCCGACAAGGCCGACATAGACGATGGCCAAAATCACTTCGCTGTTGCTGCCGCTGTTGTAGGCATCCCAGATAAAGAAGCCGATACCCACACCACCCGTTAACATTTCGGCGGCAACGATCGCCAGCCAAGACAAACCAATTGCAATTTTTAGCCCTGTGAAGATGTAGGGCACGGTGGCAGGCAAAAGCACCTTAAAGAAGTAGTCCATTCGCGATAGCTGCAAGACTTTAGCCACGTTGTTATAGTCTTGCGGAATGTTTTGAACCCCCACGGCGGTGTTGATTACAATCGGCCAAACTGCTGTGATGAAAATGACGAAGATGGCAGCAGGTTGAGAGTCTTTGAAGGCAGCCAGGGCGATCGGCAACCAGGCTAGCGGGGGTACCGTGCGTAATACCTGAAAGATCGGGTCGAGCGCTTGAAACATCAGCAGACTGACCCCAATCAGAATTCCTAAGCCGATGCCGACAATCGCTGCCAGGGTATAGCCCACGGCTACACGCTTAAGGCTGGCAAGTAACTGCCAAAACAAGCCCTGATCCGTTCCGTCGCCCTGATAAAACGGGTCAATAATTAGCTCCCAGGTATCTTGAACGACTTGAATAGGCCCTGGTAACGATGCATCGGGGGCGGAACACAGACCTTGCCAGATAGCCAAGAGGATGAAGAGGGCGATCGCCGTGGGTACAAGCCGTTTAATACTTCCCCCAACAATCGTAGAAAGCATCGTAGCAAACGAATTACCGGAGCGCCTGCTGAGTTCGGCTGTCATAGTCTGGTTTCCTTAAGTCGTTGTCGGGTGTGGGGGACGAAGCGATCGGGTGCTGGAAATCGGGCGCTAACAAAATTGAGCAAAACGGTTGAAGCAGCGAATCGAAACCGGACGTAGGGGTTTGGCTGTGCCAGACCCCTATTAAAGAACCAACCGTTAGATTTTCTTGATCGCGAGTCCCTTCAGGTAGGCATCGGGGTCAGCGGGATCAAACTTAACGCCATCAAAGAAAGTTTCCACACCGCGAGAGGTGTCTTTAGGAATAGCGGCATCTTGACCAATCGCCTTGGCCGCTTCGCGCCAAATATCTTCCCGGTTGACAGTATCAATCAGCGCTTTCTTGTCTAAGTCGGCAGGTAGGTAGCCCCAGCGAGTGTCTTCGGTGAGGAACCAAAGGTCGTGGCTCTTAAAGGGATAAGAGGCAGCATCGTTCCAGAACTTCATCAGCAGCGGACTGTTTTCTAGCTTGCGAACACCAAGGTCGAAGTTGCCCTGTGCCCGTTCAAGAATATCTGCCTCTGGCACCTTAAACCACTGCCGTGCCGAGACAATCTTGCACATTTCTGCTTTGTTGGCCGGGTCTTCACACCAAATTTGGGCTTCTTGCACTGCCATCAGGATCGCCTTCGTTGCCTTAGGATACTGATCAACCCATTCTGCCCGCATTGAGAATGCCTTCTCAGGATGGTCTTTCCACATCTCACCCGTCGTGAAGGCGGTGTAGCCAATCTCCTGGTTCACGGTCTGAGCATTCCAAGGTTCGCCCACACAGAAGGCTTCCATGTTGTTGACCTTAATGTTGGCTACCATCTGGGGCGGTGGCACCACAATCGTGGAGACATCTTTGTCGGGGTCAATCCCACCCGCTGCCAGCCAGTAACGCATCCACAGGTCGTGAGTGCCACCGGGGAAGGTGACAGCGCACTTAATGTCGCCTTTGGCTGCTTTAGCTTTGGCAAATGCCTCTTTTAGAGGAGCGCTATCGGTGCCAATCTTTAAATCTTTGTAGGTGTTGGCCAGCGTAATGCCCTGCCCGTTTACGTTTAAGCGAGCCAAGATGTACATGGGAATCTTTTGATTGCCCTTTGTAATCTTGCCAGTTGACATTAAATAAGGCATGGGACTGAGGATGTGTGCCCCGTCGATGCCGCCGCCGCCAGAACCCAGTTCGAGGTTATCGCGCGTGACTGCCCAAGATGCTTGCTTAGACACCTCTACGTCGGGCATCCCGTACTTGGCAAATAGGCCTTTCTCTTTAGCAATGATCAACGGAGCCGAATCGGTTAGAGCAATAAACCCTAGCTTGGCCGTCGTTACTTCTGGTGCATCGGCGGCGTTAACGGGAGATGGCGCAGCAGGAGACGCGGCTGTGCTGCTGTCAGGGCTGCTCGTGGAAGTGCTGGAACCACCGCTGCATCCATTGACGAGCACAGTGGCAGCGGTGGCAGCCCCAGCGGTAAAGATGAATTGACGGCGTGACAGATTAGACATTGTTTATGTTCTCCAATGGATGTGAGTGTGACTGAGGATATTTACGAAAACTGTTCAGAATGGGCGGAATTTAAGTGCCACAAACGAACAGGTGAAACAGTTAAACCATCATGAGAGCACCGCAACCTGTTTGGGTTGTGCCCCAAACTGAGTAATTAGCAGGTCACGCAGCACGGGTTTGAGGTCGTCGCAGGGAATTCCCTTCTGAACACAGGTGCCCAGTTCGGCGTGTTTGCCAACTTTGCCACCCATGTATAGGTCAACGCCTTCGGCAGCTTTGCCGTCTTTGCGAACTTTGGTGCCCATCAGGCCAATGTCGGCCACTTGGGGTTGTCCACATGAGTTAGGGCAACCGGTCCAGTGAATTCGCACGGCGCGGGTAAACGTCAGTTCTGCCTCTAGCTCTTGCACCAGAGCGACTGCACGATTTTTGGTTTCGATTAGGGCGAAGTTGCAGAACTGCGACCCGGTACACGAGACGAGCGATCGCATCAGAACCGATGGATTCACCGAAAACTTGCTCAACAGCGGCTCTTTTAACAGCGGTGCCACGCGAGAATCGGGCACGTCTGGAATAATCACGTTTTGCTCCACCGTCAGGCGAATCTCGCCGCTGCCGTAGACATCAGCAATTCTGGCCAAATTAAACATGTCAGACGCGTAGAGCCGTCCTACGGGAATGTGTAATCCGACATAGTTTAGCGCGGGCTGTTTTTGGGCGTGGATGCCAACGTGATCGCGCTTATCCCAGAGAATTTCGTCCTTAGGGGCAGCCGATGGTATGAGATGCCCCATTTGCTGCTCGACGGTGGCGCGGAATTTGTCCATGCCCCATTCGTCAATCAGCCACATTAGCCTCGATTTTTGTCGATTTGCCCGCAGTCCATGATTGCGATACACCAGCAAAATGGCTTCACAGAGCGTTACAACATCGCGCGGATCGACCCAAGCATTCAGCGGCACGGCAGCTTCGCAGCGCTTAGCCGAAAAGAACCCACCCACCAGCACGTTAAACCCCAGTCGCCCATCCCTAAATGCTGGAATAAAGGCAATGTCGTTAATCTCAGCGTGGATGGAATTGTCTCGACATCCGGCGATCGCAATATTGAACTTGCGTGGCAGATTACTAAACGAGGGGTTGCCCTCACCGTTATTGGTAATCATGTCTTGCACTTTACGCACCAGACCCCGCGTGTCAATCAGCTCATCGGCATCAATTCCCGCGACTGGAGAACCCGTGATATTGCGGACGTTATCCATTCCCGATTGGATGCTCGTCAACCCCGCTTGCTCAAACTGGCTAAAGATGTCGGGAATATCTTCTAGGCGAATGCCCCGAAGTTGGATATTTTGCCGGGTGGTAATGTCGGCACTGCCGTCTTCGCCATACCGCTGTACGACTTCTGCCAGCACTCGCATCTGACCACTGGTAAGAATGCCATTGGGCATCCGCAGCCGCAGCATGAATTGCCCCGGTGTTACAGGGCGAAAAAACACACCCATCCACTTCAGTCGATGATCGCGATCGGTGGCATCCATTGCTTCCCAGCCAACGCGGGCAAAGTCTGCTAGCTCTGCTTTGACCGCCAGCCCATCTTTTTCAGACTTAAATTTTTCAAATTTGTTGAGACTCGCTTCTACTGGGATCGTACTGGTCATAAACGCGTGACCTTTAGTCGCTAGCGGGACTGGATGTTAGGAGGACTAGGGCACTTACCATAAAGGAGATGTTGTCTGAGACAACAACCTACCCCGATTCACATTCCGTTATGAAAGCTAACGTTAGGTTGATAACCTAGAGGAATTAGTAGTGTTGGTTACAAACTATTGCAACTCATGGACAAAACGCATCGTTTCCATGCGTAATTCACATCGAACAACGCATCAAAACAAAAGACTTCTGACTATAGCCATAGTCATCAAGCTTAGGACCTGCCAGCGTCATTCCCGCGCAGGCGGGAATCCACCCCCGCACCCATCGAGCAGATGGATTCCCGCCTGCGCGGGAATGACAGGGAGGCGTTCTATTGATCATGGCTACCGCTATACAATTCGAGTGCAACTGTTAAGCAACTCATAAGCAAGGTTTTTTCTCAGCAATGATGTGTTGAAAATAGTCGCCATTATTTGCGCCATTTATCCGTCCAGACAAACTGGCTAGCCCTCTTGAACAGCAGTATCCCTCCGAGTAATAGTTCCGCCCATCCCATCGCTCAGGCCTGGGATAATGATTGTTTAAAACAGGCTCAAGAGGCGGTGCAGCAAGAAGACTGGTCTTTTGCCACCCAATGTCTATATCAAAGTGTGCTGCAACTGAACGTCGCACCCTCAGCCGCTACTGCGTTGGGATCAGATCACCAATCGGTTTTAGAGAATGACATCCAGGTAATTCGAACGCTGGCATTTCAGGTTTTGGAGTTCGGCGATTTTCAAGAGCGGTGGGATGTTGCAAAAGTATTTTCGGCGCTGGGAACGCTGCTGACAAAGATAGACGGTAGCACCCAAACTCGGTTAGACACGCATACCGATCATCAGCTTGAGTCTCTGATTGCGCCACTGATCGCGTACTTAAGAGACGATGAGTATGACCCCGAACTGCACTGGTTTGTCACCCGAATTCTGAGTGAATTTCGAGAGTCTGATGTGCTGACGGCGCTCGTTGATTTGCTGAATACCTCCAACAAGGAAGACCTTCAGGAAATGGCGGCCACGGCGCTAGCTGGGTTCGGAGCCGCTGCTGTTCCGGCGCTGACTGCTCTACTCTCGTCCGATCGCTCCCGATTGTTAGCCGTTCAAACCCTGGCTCAAATCCGCGAACCGGCCTGTGTGGAACCCTTGATGCAGGTGCTGCATGACAATGATTCTGCGATTCGAGCTGCGGCGATCGCTGCCCTGGGGGGTACCCGTGATCCCCGTGTTTCTACGCTGCTGGTCGAGGCGTTACAAGATCCTGTTGCTACTGTCCGGCAAGCTGCTGTAACCAATCTGGGTTTTCGAGCGGATCTATTGCCCCAAATGGATTTGGTTAGTGTAGTACAGCCATTTTTAGAGGACGAAAATCCTGGTGTTGGTCAACAAACGGCGATCGCCCTCGGCCGACTCGGCACTTCAGCCGCCACCGTCGCGCTAGCAGCAGCCGCTCAATCTTTCCAAACGTCGCCTGTCCAGATAGAGTGTATCCGTGCCCTCGGTTGGATCAACACTTCGGCTGCCATTACCGCGCTGCATCAAGTTTTGGGCCACCTGCTGGCTAGTGAGACGCATCCTGATCCCGCAAATAATCTGGCTCCAGCAGATCTGCGTTTAGAACTGATCAAAGCGTTAGGGCGCACCAAGGCTGCCGACTTGCAACATCAGGCCACTGCCTATTTAATCACCCTGTTGCAATCTTGTCTGCCTGCGTGGCAAACTCCAGAAATTAAACAGGCGATCGCCCTAGAATTCTCTAACATTGGCGATTCCAGCGCTCTTGACCCTTTGTTAAACCTGGCAATCGATCCAGAGCTGAGCGTCAAACTACACGCGATCGCTGCTCTTAAACAGCTCAACCCCACCCAAGCCCACCAGCGCCTAACTGCATGGGTCACTGACGAGTCAGAATCAGAATTCATCAGGCGGGAAGCGGCGATCGCTCTACAGGAATGGGGGTAATGTTTTAGATACTGTTGAAACACTTCCTTCCATGATTGACTGACAAAAGCCCTGAAAGTCTCATTGCTCCGTTGTCAACACGCCCTAAAATAAATTTTGGGCTAATCGTGAAAGTCTATTGAAATAGACTCAGACCCTGATTTAGTCCTCTTTAGAGGACTTTAGCGATAAGCCAGGAAATTGATTTCCTGGCGGGGCAGCAAGTGTTCAAGAGATTTGTCAGTCAACCAGCCTCCTTCCTCCCATGCTTTCCTCCCGCTTTACCGATGCGTTTGCGTTTGCGGCTGAGCTACACGCTCCTCAGGTGCGTAAAGGGACTTCCGTACCTTACATTGCCCATTTGATGGCGGTTTCCAGTTTAGCGTTAGAACACGGCGCAACCGAAGATGAGGCGATCGCTGCACTACTTCACGATGCAATTGAAGATCAGGGCGGTGCAGTAGCACGCGATGCCATCCGCAGCCGTTTTGGCGATGTCGTAACGGCGATCGTAGACGGCTGCACCGATGCCGACACCACCCCCAAACCGCCTTGGCAAGCCCGCAAACAAGCCTATATCGACCATTTGGCGGCAGCATCCCCCTCTGTTCGCCTGGTTTCGGCCTGCGACAAACTGCACAACTGCCGTTCTATCTTGACTGATTACCGCACTCACGGCGATGCGCTTTGGGATCGGTTTAAGGGAGGTAAAGCCGGAACGCTCTGGTACTACCGCTCTTTAGTCCAGAAATTTCAACTATTCGACAGTACTCCTCTGATTAATGAACTTGCTCAGGTTGTCTCAGAGTTAGAAGCAGCCGTTAAAGCTAGTCACTGACCACCGCTGCTCCTCCGCCCGTCCAAAAACTTCAACTGCTGATATAGAGTCATAACTTTTGGGAGCTGCACGTTTGCTGCCTGTGCGGTTCTAAGGGGAGTGCCATACATCGCCTCCACTTCTAGCGGACGGGCTTCGTCGTAGTCAATTTTCATGCTGGTGCGGTAGGGTTTCATTTCAGCCGTGTGGTTCAACATCTCTTCTAGAAAACCGGAAGGAATTTGCCGTCCTTGGGCAGCCGCACCCAATACTACTTCTGCCATCAGATCGGCGGCTAATTGTCGCGCGTTAGCATCTAGCATCATTTCATAGGTGGTAGCATCTAGCACTACCGACAGCCCATTAAACGGGATGTTCCACATCAGCTTTTTCCAGCGAGCCAATACCAAATCGTCTGCTAGCAATATGGGAATGCTGGCCTGCTCAAAGTCAGCGGCGATCGCATGGAGGCGATCGCTGACTCCCTTGGCCTTGCCATCTGCATCGTATTCACCCATTTCGATTTTCTTGTAGTCTAAATGGCGAATATGCCCTGCACCGACCTTGTTTGAGCAGAGAAAACAGAGTCCCCCAATGACCCGGTCTGCACCCACGACCTCGGCCACTGCTGCCTCTACGCCCAGACCGTTTTGCAATACCAGCACGACTCCGGTTTGCTTGAGCACAGGCGGTAATAGCTGGGGTAGCAAATGATTTTGCGTTGTTTTGAGCGCCACTACCACCACATCGCAAGGCGGCATCTCGGCCACATCTCGGTAGGCGTTGACTTGGGGCAGCTTAAAGTCACCATCGGGTGATTCTACTGTTAATCCAAATTGGCATACATGCTCGTAGTCACTTCGCAGTAAGTAGTGAACCGTTGCCCCGGCCTGCTGCAACCGCGCTCCGTAATAGCCACCTAGCGCTCCGGTGCCAATGATGGCATAACTAAACTCCGATACAGCCATAGTTCATTCTCCTGCCTGTGCCATTTCAACTATTGTCTGACGTGAGAATACTACGGTATTAGGGTTGGGAGATAACAGGGAAGAATGAAGGATGACGATCGAGGTAGTGATCTAAAACCGTGCCAGGAGTCGTTTTTGGGGAGACGTGGTGCCAGTGGAGAATTCAACAGCAGGTATTGTGGGTTTGTTGCAAAGTCAGGTGGCAGTGCGACCCGAAGGGGTGGCGATCGCCGATTTGCGTGGGCGATCGCTGACGTTTGCACAGTTAGATCAAGCGTCGAGTCAAGTCGCTGATCAATTGCAGCAGGCGGGGCTGCAATCGGGAGAGGCTGCCCTCGTCTTGCAACCCATGTCAGTCCAGCTTTATGTGGTGCTACTGGCATTGTTTCGGCTGGGTGCTGTGGCAATGTTTATTGATCCGGCAGCAGGGTTGGAACATGTAGAACGCTGCTGTGCGCTTTACCCGCCTCACGCATTGATTGCCAGTCCCAAAGCCCACCTGCTCCAGTTCAAATCTCCCGCCCTCCGCTATATTCCACTCAAGTTTTCCATTGGTTTTCCTTTCCCGTTCACTGGCCGGGTTTCAACGGCAATGCTGGGCTTGTTTGAGACGTTTGCGACGCGATCGCCTCAAACAAGTCCAACCGCACGTCTAGCCTGTTACCCCAACTCTCAACGCTGGATCGTTCCGCTGCCCAACCCAACCTCCTTAACCTCCTCCCGCCTACACACTCCCACTCCCCTCACTCCCACCGCCGCCCTGCTCACCTTTACCAGCGGCAGTACCGGACAACCCAAAGCCGCCCTCCGCACCCATGAGTTTTTGCTGGCACAGCATCGCGTTCTGGCCAGCAGTCTGAGCCTTACCCCCGGAGAAGTTGACCTCACGACCTTACCGATTTTTGTACTGGCAAATTTGGCATCGGGCGTGACCAGTTTGATTCCGAGTGTGGATTTGCGCTATCCCGGCAAGATTGATGGCACAACGGTGATGCGACAGATTCAGCGCTATCAACCTACCAGCACGGCGGCATCTCCGGCATTTTTGGAGCGCCTAGTGGACGCGTGCGATCGCCACTCTACCCAGTTGCTCAGCTTGCGGCGGATCTTTAGCGGCGGTGCCCCGGTGTTTCCGCGATTGCTAGAACGGGTGCAGGCGATCGCGCCCCAGGCTCAAGTCACCGCTGTCTACGGTTCAACAGAAGCAGAGCCAATCGCCCACATTGCATATCACGCGCTTCAGCCCGAAGACCGCACGAAAATGATCAGCGGTAGCGGCTTGCTAACCGGACATCCTGTTGCAGAACTCCAACTCCGCATCTTAGCTGACCAATGGGGCACACCTATTCAAGCGCTTACCCGGTCAGAGTTTGAACGCCAGTGCCTTGTGGCTGGAGCGGTGGGCGAAATTGTTGTCAGCGGCAATCATGTGCTTCCCGGCTACCTGCACGGACAGGGGGATGCAGAAACCAAATTTCGAGTGGATGGCATTCCCTGGCATCGCACTGGGGATGCTGGCTATCTGGATGCTCAGGGTCGCCTGTGGCTCTTGGGTCGGTGCAGCGCACAGATTCAATCTGCCGTCCAAACTACTGAAGCAAGGTTAGAGCACGGTTTAGAGACAAGTTTGGAGACAAGTTTAGAGACTGGTTTTGGCAATTTTGGCGATCGCCTCTATCCTTTTGCTGTCGAAGCTGCCGCGCATCATCAGCCCGGTGTTCGCCGCACCGCGCTGGTATCGCATCGAGGGCGGCGCGTTTTGCTAATTGAATGGGAGCCGCACGGCGAAGCAAAATACCTGGAAGAGTTGAAGCGATCGCTCCAATGGGCAACTATTCAAGACTTTCGCTCGTGCCGCCAGATTCCGATGGATAAACGGCACAATGCGAAAGTAGATTATCAAGCCCTATATCGGTTGCTCAAGAGGATCAGTTGAGCTATACATCATGTCAGATTGGAATACGCGATAATTAGAGAGCCGTTCGATTGGCATTTCAGGATCTTCATGCAGTTTGTTTGAATGGGACGAAGCTAAAAATCTTGAAAACATTCGTAACCATAAAATTGATTTTACTGATGTCTCTAAGATGTTTGAAGGTTCAATCTTGATTGAGCTTGACAATCGTATTGACTATGGCGAGGATCGCTGGATCGGAATTGGCTTTTTGCGAAACGGTGTAGCGGTTGTTGTTTGGACAGAACGACAAAATGATGTCGTCCGAATTATCTCAGCACGAAGGGCAAACCGATATGAGCGTAGACGATTTGAGCAGTACCTCACATACTGATTGGGCGGCACTAGAGGCGATGACCGATGAAGAGATCGATTATTCTGACATTCCACCTCTGACCGAAGAGTTTTTTGAAAAAACTACGTTGCGAGTTCCGGCAACTCAGGCACAGAATCTGGTTCAGTTAGATCCAGATATCATGATGTGGTTTCAGTCTCAAAGCTCAGAGTACAAAGCTCTCATCAATTCAATTCTGCGTCGTCATATTCAAGGCAATAGCGATCAGCGCGCAAGCTAACATGGCGCTAGAACCGACCGCATTGAGGTAATAGCACGGCGCAGAGAGTCTGGCTAAGAGAACGACTTGCCTAGAAGCCAACCTACTGCAATCTCACTTGCAGGGGATGCCCAATGGTAACTTGCAGTTGGGCTTGGGCGCTGCCCCCATTCACCGCAATTTCTAGCCAGCCGTGGCTGCCAATTAAACTGAGTAAACCGCCTAAAGGAGCATCGGCATAGGTTGCTGTTTTGGGAATACTGTCGAATCCTAATTCCACTGACCAATTGGCACCCTCGACTCGTTCAGCCGGAACGTTGGTGATCAAATTACCGAAATGGTCGATGTATTGGATGCATCCTGCGATCGCCCCATCCTGGTCTTCACACAGCGGTAAAGGCAGGTTTACCAGCGTTTCCAGCGCGATCGCTTCACCCAACTCAAATAGCGGAACGCCACTGGCCACATGCGCCCCCACCGTCGCAAATACATCCCGACCGTGAAAGGTACGACTGGGGTTGGGAGTGCGCCAATACCGGGACTGAGTTAGCTCTACTGCTGCAATGGGCGAATAGCGTTCTAACACCCCGCTAAAAATGCCGTTATTTGGCCCCACCAAAAAGCCCTGCTGAAACTGGATGGCGATCGCCTGACGACTGCCGCCCACCCCTGGGTCAACAACTGCTACATGCACTGTCCCATCGGGAAAATATGGCACAGCCGTCAACAGATTAAACCGAGCTGCCACCACGTCTTGAGGCGGAATTTGATGCGTCAGGTCAATCACCGTCAACGCTGGGTTGATGTGGGCGATCGCTCCCTTCATGACCCCAACGTATATATCTTGCAGGCCAAAATCAGTCAGTAAGGTCAGTAAGGGCATTTGAATAATCTAGCAACGCTTACCCAACGATTCACTTACTTAGAACTTAAGCGCACCGATTCTCTAACCCTGTGTCTCCTGTACATAGTTCGTACCCCACTCGTGCATCACAGACAAAATTGGTTGCAAGCTTTGCCCCAGTGCAGTTAGAGAATATTCCACCTTGGGGGGAACTTGTGGGTACACCTCACGGTGAACGATTCCGTCCTTTTCCATTTCACGTAGCTGCTGGGTCAGCATTTTTTGGGTGATGCCAGGTAGGGCGCGATGTAGCTCGTTAAAGCGTTTTATCCCAGACATCAATTCTCGTAAAATCAAGACTTTCCAACGCCCGCCGATAATGCCTAGCGTTTTTTCTACAGCACAAGTGGGGCGATCGGGTGGGGCGATCGCCTCTGGCATCCCTTCTGGCATCCCTTTTGGCCTGTTCTCTGCTGGTAAAACCGCTGGCAAATCAGATGCCGTGCCGGAATTAATGGTTGCAGATTCAATTGATAACCGATCCGCTACTTTAGTCACTGCCTCAACTATTTCCATAGTATCTTTTTAGATAGTACCTTACTTAAAAGTGCATACTTCACAACACCGCCTTACATCCCTTAAACTCAATATAGATTCAAAGAGACTAAGTATCTCGGCCTAGTTAAAAACCCCATCAAAAAATCCTTACCAATTTAGGACTACCAGGTTTTTAAGGGTTTTGCAGGTTCAATTATGGTTCTGACTGAATCAATCGCTCTTTTTTAGAATTTTGGAGGCATTTATGATTACAGTTCGTCCGTCTGCTGAACGGGGTCATGCTAACTTTGGCTGGCTAGACAGTCATCACACCTTTTCGTTTGGTAATTATTACGATCCAAAGCACATGGGTTTTCGGGCGTTAAGGGTTATTAACGAAGACCACGTTAGTGCAGGGCGAGGGTTTGACACTCATCCCCATAAAGATATGGAAATTATTTCTTATATCTTGTCTGGTTCGTTAGCCCACCGAGATAGTTTGGGAACAACCGCCACCGTTCGCGCCCATGAAGTGCAGCGAATTTCAGCCGGAACGGGAATTGCTCATAGCGAATTTAACCCTTCTAAAGATGAATCGGTGCATTTTCTGCAAATCTGGATTTTGCCGGAGGCGAATGGGTTAACGCCAAGCTACGAAGAAAAGGTGTTTTCGCCAGAGTCTAAACAGGGTCAGTGGCAGCGGATTGCTAGCCACACCGGGCAAGATGGTGCTGTCACGATTAATCAAGACGTAGAACTTTATGCGACAGTACTCGCGGCGGGAGAAGGTCGCACCTTTGAGCTGCGATCGCACCGCTATGCCTGGATACAAGTAGCTCAGGGCAAAGTTAGCCTCAATGGGGTGTCACTAGAAGCAGGAGATGGAGCCACCGTCAGTGATGAAACACTGCTAGACGTAACAGCCCACAGCGATGCTGAAGTGCTGTTGTTTGACTTGGCCTAAGTTCTAAAAGTTGACTGTAAGCACAAAATCCATAGAAATAAAATAGGGGAGCGTGAGTGGTATCTCACGCTCCCCTATTTTTTTAGGTAGCGGTATTGAGGTAAGGATTTTTAGATGGACGGGCTTTGCCCGTCCATCTAAAAATCCTTACTTGTTTAGGACTATCTTTTATTAAATCTGGGACTCGCGCAGTTGAGTGAGTTGTCTAACGTACTGTTAGCCCTAAAACTCAAGCTTCAACCGCTACGGCTTCTTCAGCAGGAGCAGACACGTCGTCTAGCTTAATAGTGAGGTAGCGGATCACATCTTCGCCCAAACGCATAGCCCGCTCCATCACAGCAACGGTGTTGCCAGCGGCGGTGTAGTTCATTTGAACGTAGATGCCGTCGCGGTGGCGGTTGATTTCGTAAGCCAAACGGCGCTTGCCTCGGTGTTGGGTGTCGATACTAGTCGCACCTTGTTCTTGGAGGATACCCTGATACTTGGCGATCGCCGCGTCAGTTAACTCGTCGCCCAAATCAGGACGAAGGATATACATGGTTTCGTAATTCATTGATTGGTTCTCCTTATGGACAGGTGGCTTCCGTTACACAGGTACCCAGTTCAGAGAGAATGAGGAAGTTCAATAGGATTAACTCCTGATTCTTTGCTGTTAAGGGCTTTACGGCGGTGTTCTAAAGGCACTACTCCTTCCTTTGAAAAATACGCTGAGCCTATCTTTCAAAAAACGACAGTCCAAATTTAGAGCACGACCATAACTTTGCTTAGAAGCAAGGGATTCTCATTTTATCATCGTATCTATCTTCTTAACTATTACTTCTATGGCGCAGCGCTACGTCCGTGTTGAAACGACGACAGGGCAGCTTCACTACGGTTTACTCTTGCTTGATCGCAGGATTCAGGTGTTAGATGCGCCGCCATGGCTTAAAGGGCAGGCAACCGAGCTGTATCTCAACCCCGAAACGTATCACATTCTGCCGCCCTGCGCCCCGTCAAAGATTGTGGCCGTTGGCAAAAACTACGCCAAACACGCCGCCGAAATGGGGGGTGATGCACCTGTGGAACCGCTGCTGTTTTTGAAACCATCCACGTCGCTGTTGGCAGATCGGGCACCTATTCGCTATCCACCGCAGTCGAAACGGGTAGATTATGAAGGAGAACTGGCGCTGGTGATTGGCGATCGCTGCTCTCATTGCACCCCAGAAACCGCTCAATCTAAAATTTGGGGCTACACCATTGCTAACGACATCACCGCCCGCGATTTACAAGTTAAAGACGGCCAGTGGACTCGCGCTAAAGGGTTTGATACGTTTTGCCCTCTCGGTCCCTGGATCGTCCGCAACCTAAGCCCCGGCGCACGACTGCAAACATTCATTAATGGCAACCCTGCTCCGGTTCAATCGACTTACATTAGCGACATGATATTTGCACCCGATGTGCTGGTGGCGTTTATTAGTCAAGTGATGACACTGCTACCCGGAGATGTTTTGCTAACTGGAACCCCCCACGGTGTTGGCGCTTTACACGTAGGCGATCGCGTTCGAGTCGAAATCGAAGGAATTGGCGCGTTGGAGAATCCTGTAGAAGCCGTGCCTATGCCAACATTGCCAGCATTGCACTGAAAAATCAAATGAGGCATTTTTGTGAGTATGCGCCCACAAAAATGCCTCATTTGGCGACAGCTATAGCTACACGCCTTAAGCAAAACGCGTTGCTAGCGAACCTGCATATAAACGGCATTTGAAATAGTTGGGATTTCAGCGTAGCGACCCATTGCCGACTGCACTACCGAGTACACCACTGCTGCGATGACACCCAAAAATACGACGTTGTAGAGGGTTTCTAGGATGAGGCTACCGCCCAAAACGGGTGCTAGCAAGAAGTCGATCAAAAGCTGACAGAGGAATACCACGATGCTGATTAAGATCGCCTGCATCGCATTGAATCGGATAAAGTGTGCAATGCTCTCATTTCGTACCACGAGCAGAAACAAAGCAAAGAACACGATTAAGCCCACAAACGGCAACGAGTAGATTTGCAGCAATGGCTGGATTGGCAACAGCACAACCGCTAGAGCTGGAAACTGACTAAAGAAAGCCCTGGAAAAGGGGAGTACATCCAGCAAGGGCAGTAGATACATTAAGCAGGCAAAAACGCGATCGGAGGGGTTTGAGGAACCGCGCCAAGTCATGGTTGTCTCCGGGAGGGTAAACAAATTTGAAAGGCAGGCCATCGTAATCGCCGCCTTACCCTAGAATAGCGCACTTGCCCAGAGACGATTCGCTCCGACCTAGGGTTCAATATTGGCAATACGGAAGCCCATTTGGCATTCGTATTGCTCTGGTAGGTTGTCAGGCGCTTTAGTTAAGGCACGTCCACAGCGGAGCTTGCCGGGTTGCCACCGGGGTTGACCGCTTTGATCCGCCATCAAACAGCTTTGGCACACTTGTTTGGGTGACAAAAGCTGATTTTCCATGAGAACAACTAACATAGGATGCCTCCCGTAGAGTTGGGGATTCCTACGCCCAGGGCTGAATACTCTTAAATTCTATGTCAGCGATTCAAGAGTATCGGGTAAAGATCGCAAATTTAATAAAGCCCAGAGTCTTCTGGCTAGAGCTACTTTGGGTCAAGGGGTGGCTTAGCCGCCTCTCTATCCAAAATGCTTTGGAGCCAGAACGCTTTAGGGTTAGTCGCGATCAGTCTGCTAGTGATTGTTGAAAGCATGAGCTTGGCTCTCGTTTCGACCAATCACTACAGCAACACCACTACTAGCTTTAGATGTTAATGGTTGCAATCCTGAGCTTATGTATCCCTAAATCTAACCTTCAATTTGAGATGTAGAGGTATCGGGTGAATCAATCTGTTGAAGAACATCGGTATAATTGAGAACCTACGGTAAATTTTAAAATTCAATTCAATAATTTCAATATTGAACTGACGAATGCCTGTAGTGGACATTTGTCAAACTCAGCTTTGTTTATCAAACTCAGCTTTACGAGAGAACTGCTGGTTAGGCTTAGATTGTCTACATTTTGCGATCGCCCCGCCAACCCAGTATTCTCAGATCAGAGCCAGATGCAGAACCAATAGCTTCTGATTCAGTCTTTTGTCTTCTCATCATCTTTTGTCTTCTCATCAATATCTTCTGGGAGTGTGCTTGTGACTCAAACGAATTGGGATCTGCTAGCGAAGACCGATCCGGTTGTGGCTGGCTTAATTCAAGATGAGCTTCAACGCCAGCAGGATCACCTGGAATTGATTGCTAGCGAAAACTTTACATCGCCCTCTGTGTTGGCTGCCCAGGGTTCGGTCTTAACCAACAAATATGCGGAAGGATTGCCTAAAAAGCGCTATTACGGTGGTTGTGAATTTGTAGATCAGGTAGAACAGCTTGCGATCGATCGCGCTAAGCAATTATTTGGCGCGGCTCATGCCAATGTCCAGCCCCATTCGGGTGCTAATGCCAACACGGCTGTGTTCATGGCGTTGCTAAAACCAGGTGATACCATCATGGGTATGGATTTGTCCCACGGCGGGCACCTGACCCACGGTTCGCCTGTGAATCTCTCTGGCACCTGGTTTGAGAAGTTTCACTACGAAGTGAGCCGTGAAACAGAGCAGATCGATTATGACCAAGTGCGAGATCTGGCGCTAAAGCACCGCCCTAAGCTGCTGATTTGTGGATATTCAGCCTATTCGCGGATTATTCAGTTCGACACGTTTCGGGCGATCGCTGACGAAATTGGCGCTTACTTGCTGGCAGATGTCGCCCACATTGCGGGCTTAATTGCTACGGGGCACCACCCCAATCCCATTCCCTACTGTGACGTAGTGACGACCACTACCCACAAAACCCTGCGCGGCCCTCGTGGCGGTATGATTCTCACCCGCGATCTGGAAATGGGCAAAAAGTTCGACAAGGCCGTGTTCCCTGGCACCCAGGGCGGGCCGCTAGAACATGTAATTGCAGGTAAAGCGGTGGCGTTTGGTGAAGCGCTCCAACCTGAATTTAAGACCTATTCTGGGCAGGTAATCAAAAATGCTCAGGCAATGGCAGCCCAACTGCAACAGCGCGGCTGCAAGCTGGTTTCGGGCGGTACCGATAACCACCTAATGCTGGTCGATTTACGATCGGTCAATATGACTGGGAAAGTAGCCGACCAACTGATGAGCGGCGTTAATGTCACCGCCAACAAAAACACCGTTCCCTTTGACCCGGAGTCGCCGTTTGTTACCAGCGGGCTGCGGCTGGGTTCTCCGGCTATGACCACTCGCGGCATGGGTACTACCGAGTTTACAGAAATCGCCAACATCATTGCCGATCGCCTGCTCAGCCCCGACGATGAAGTTGTCGCTAAGAACTGCCGCGATCGCGTGTCTACCCTATGCACTCGTTTCCCGCTATATCCTCATTTGAGTACTCCTGTCCCAGTGTTGGCATAGCAACTTCCATCAAATATAAGGCTTACATAGTTGAATGAACTTGCGGACGCTCAGCGTCCGCAAATTCATTCAACTCTTTTGGTTTTTCGTGTCAGGTGAGTAGCTCCTAAAATAACTCAAAAGGCACCTCGCTTTGCGAGGTGCCTTTTGAGTGTTAGCTAGTTGATCATGACCAAAAATATTGTTTGCAACAGCCCGATCAATACGCCCAAGATGCCTCCCAAGTTGACAATGCCCTGGAGTTCGGTTTTGACGATGCCTTGAATCGCGGCTTCTAAATTTTCGGGCGGGGTGGCTTTAACGCGATCCATAATGACCTGCTCTAAATTGAGAATGGGGATAGCTTGCGCCACGATCGCCTCCAAATCTTTTTCTAGGTAGCGTTCTAGAATCAGAGCCAGTTCCAAGCTGACGGGTTCTAGCGAACTAGTGACCACCTCCGAAGTACGGAGTCGGTTGAGCAACAGCACCGCCACTTTGTCCCAGTCTACCGAGCCGCTCAAGCTCTGAAGCGTACTTTCCCCACGGACTTGCAGATAGGTGCGAAAATTTTCACGCAGGGTTTTACGCAGTTGGCGTACGGTGGCAACGGGTAGATTTTGTAAAGATAGGTTTTGTAGGGCTTCGCTTAAACGCGATCGCACCTGAAGCGATCGCGTCAGTTCTACAATCAACGCATTGCTGGCCTCTCGATCGTCAAGGCAGTGGGTTCGCAAGCGAGTCAGGGCATTGCGAACACCAAACAAGTTTGCTACAACCCAGTAGGTACCACTGGTCTTTTCCCGAAAGCCTTCGTCAATAGTCTGAATGTTGCGATCGGTGAGAAAGTCTACAATGCCTTGGCGTAAAACATCTGGTGGTATTACTACCTCTAGTGTCCACTTCGACAACTGATCTGCCTGAGTCGTAGACAGTTGAAACTCCAGTAGCACCTGATCAAATAGCTGGTTAAGCTGCCGCTCTAAAAAATCGTCTCGGCGCGCCAGCACCTTAACCAACCGAGGCAGCGATTGTTTGACCAAATCGCGCAAAATATTAGCAACAACCGTTGATGTTTGCTGCTCATTGCCGGGTTGAATCTGCTCTAACGCCAGTGTCAGCAACCACTGAATAGCAGACTGAACTCGCTCGGTTTGCAACAATCGGCGGGCAATGTTTTGCAGCTCATCGGGTGTGAGCAGTGATCCCATAATGGCGTTGGAAATGCGCTGCGCTAGCCGTGCCTGGTTGCTCGGAATCAAGCCGGGTGTAAAGGGGAGTTGCCGCCCCGCTACGTAAATTGGTTTATAGGGGCGAAACAGCATTTTAATGGCGATGTCATTGGTAAAGTAGCCAATAACGCCGCCAAGCACGGGTGGAGCCAGCAGAAGCCAAGAAGAGTAAAGGGACAAGGGAATGAAGGGTGGGGAGTGAAGAGGGTGGTATGTGAAGAGTACGGTACGCGGAAATCTTGGATAGACGAAAAGTAGACGATTAGTGTCTCCCCCCGCTTTTCTAGCCTACCCACCTATACCCTACCTACCTATACCCTACCCCTAATGTCTGTAAGACTCACACACACTAAGTAGGTGGGCGTAATTAAACATAAAACCCTAAAAGTCTGCACCGTCCGCGCAGCGGACGGTGCAGACTTTTAGAATCCTGTTTTTATTTAAGTTGAACTACTTAAATGGAAAAACTAAGAAGGTTGAAGGACATTGCGGGCGCTCTGTGCCCGCAATGTCCTTCAACTTAGATTAAGTCCTACCCGTTACTTTCTAGCGACCAACACACCCATCATGCCGCTGGCGATCGCGTAATGCGTCACCGCTTGAAACCCGGCTGCTTTTGCTAAATGAACCTGCGATCGCCCGTTTGGAAATCGCTCCAGACTGGGAACGAGGTAAGCGTATTGATCTTTTAGGCCAAACCGCTCAGCCGTTGGAATCACCAGATGCTCTAAATACCATTGCTGAAAGGCTTGCATAGGCGGGCTATCGGGTCGATGAAAATCTAAAATGGCGATCGTTGCACCCGGTTTTAGCACCCGATGCAATTCTCTGAGGCTAGCAGGGATATCTACCACATTCCGTAAGCCATAGCCCATGGTCGCCACATCAAACTGGTTGGCCTCAAACGGCAGCGCCAGTGCGTCTCCTTCAACCCACTTTACCGACAGAGGTTGTACCCGTTGGGTCGTGCGCTGATGGGCGATCGCCAACTGTGCTGCCGAAAAATCCAGCCCGGTTACCTGCCCTGTGGGTGCCACCCGCTGCGCCAGCAACTGCGCCAAGTCGCCACTGCCACAGCACACGTCCAACCCTTGATCCCCAGGTTGGGGGTTGCACCAACTCACCGCCATGTGCTTCCACACTCGATGCAATCCCAGACTTAGTGCGTCATTTAACTGATCATAGACCGGAGCGATTTGGTTGAAAATGGCTTGAATGTCAGCAGATTGTGGCGCAGAAGTGGGAAACGTCATAAGTAGATGGGCGTAATTAAATATAAAACCTTAAAAGTCTGCGCCGCCCGCGCAGCGGGCGGCGCAGACTTTTAGAATCTTGTTTTTATTTAGGTTGAACTACTTAGTAGCGATTCGGTAGTGGAATTGATGTAATAACTTTTTGAAGCACAGGCTTTGCTCGCGCTTAAAAAATCATTACAAGTTTAGGATTACCGCTATTGCTTTACTACTCATGCTTGACTACATTCAGAGGGCAAACAACGCAAACAGCGGAATATGCTAGAACCGCCTCATCTTCCGCCTCTATCCTGTCCATACCCGGCACAGGTAATTGCCAGTGCCACCTGCTGTACTGCCAAATGAAGGATGGTTAATTCTTCTTCCCGCAATGCATAGGGCTGTTTCCACTGCAACGACAGTACTGCTAAGTTTTCCTGCTGAAACAGAATGGGCAGCACAAGGTGCGATTGCACACCCGTATTGGTGTAGTGAGCCACCTGCGACAGAGCAGCATCAGTTGGCACATTAGCTGAAACTTGGGGCTTTTGAGTGGCGATCGCCTGCTGAACCAATGGATCGTCAGCCAACCAATTCTGCATCTCAGCGTCGCAACTATACACGCCCTGTATTCTACCCAGAACGTTGCCATCCAGCATTTGCACAATACAGCCATCGGCAGCATAGGTCTCACCAAAGGCAGCCGCAATTGACTTTAGCAAGGATTCCAGGTCAGTAGCCTGCCGAGTCACTTGTAAAATAGTACTCAGCAGCATTGTCTGGGCGTTTGCCCGTCTCAGTTCATCGCTGCGGTGGTTCAGTAAGTCGTAAGTCTCTACGGCCCGTTGAACAACTCTTTTCAGTTCATCAGGATCCCACGGCTTCGTAATGAATTTGTAAACCTGACCCGCATTGATGGCATCTACCAAATCTTCCACATCGGTGAAACCCGTAAGGATAATCCGCATGGTATTGGGAAATTGAGGCACCGTTTTGCTCAAGAATTCGGTACCTTTCATTTCAGGCATGCGCTGGTCAGAGATAATCACAGCAACCTCGCCCTCAACTGCCAGCACTTCTAGGGCGCTCATGCCGCTTTCTGCCCGCAGTACGTGAAAATCGCGCCGAAAGGTACGGTAAAGCAAATCCAGATTGTCTGGTTCGTCGTCTACCACCAACATCTTCGGTTTTGTAGAGCGCTCTGGACTCTTGAAGTGGCGACTGATATCATCTGGTTCTGGAATAGCAATGTCCATGACTGCAATCTCCTACGGCTTCTGGCCATGAATCCGAATAGGGTAAGTATACCCATTGGACAAACGTGTTCTAACGCAACAGCGGTCTAACAATACAAATAATTAAGGATTACAAATTAATTAACCTGTAATCTTTTTTTGGAAGTGCCGTGCTCCGCGCGGCACTTCCAAAAAAAGATTAGGCTTTATTTTGTACGCAATCCTAAGCGTTGCTGGATCAAGGGATGGAGTTTTAAGAACTATCTATTGTGCGAGCAGTGAGTTGAACTCTGATTAGCCCTCGACCCTTTACCAACAGCCGCGAGGACGAAACTCTCAAGACTTGTTTGCAAGACTCATTACATACTTGGTTTTTTAGGGAGCAGAGCTGCAAGGGTTGATATACCCAATCTCAATTGTAATGTATGGCTCTTTGGCTATAATCCACACTTTCTACGTCGGAATTGTGGACTTTGCTGAGTTGGTTTGGTAAGATTGTCTGTAAGGGTTATGGTTTATCGAGTTTAAGGATTGCTCATGAATCACTACAGTGCCTGCCATCCGTCTGGCAATAAGCCCGCATTAGGATTTGAGCATGGTGACTCAGTTAAAGGCCAACCCGATCCGCTCAATCTGTCGAACGATTTGGGATTTTACTATTTTGCCTATGGCTCTTGTATGTGTCCCGTTGATCTAAGGCGATCGCTGGGTGAAAGCACTTACAACTATGTAATCGGTCATGCCACTCTACACGGCTATCGCCTGGGTTTCTTTCGGCGATCGCGTTTTCGTAACTGTGGAGTTTTAGATGTGGTACGCGATCGCAACGCGTCTGTAGAAGGTGTGTTGTATTACCTACCGTGGCGGCTCAGTGCACCTCTCGACCTGCGTGAAGAGGGCTACCACCATGAAAACGTCGCCGTGCAGCACCAAGGGCAGCTCTACACTAATGTCCGCACCTACACCGTGATTGAAAAAACCACAGGCGAACATGCTCCCAACGACTGGTACTCTAGCGTCGTTATGCGCGGAGCTGCCACCTGTGGATTGCCCAAACAGTATTGCTGGAAACTGTTTCACCACATGTCGCAGTTGCAGCTCAACGAGCAACTAAGCCGTGCAGTTGGATAAAGTCGATAGGGATGGAGTTTAGCTACGAAACCTGACAGCCCGGTTAGTTACCACCCTTCAGCGCCCGTGTAAAGTTCTGGCGATAGGATGAATTAATCATTAGAGCAGGCCAAAATACCGTTAGCATCAATCGGTTTTGGCTAAAGTTCGTTCGGTTAAAACCTGTCCAAAACTTCCACATGCCACCCACATAGATTACTAACAAACCAAACGTGACTAAGCTTCCCATTTTTGCCGTCTCCTGCGATTTAGTGCGACAGAACTGTAAGGATGCGATCGCCAGCCAAAAGCGCGGTTAATCAAGCATTCCTCACTTCAGTTTAGAGTATACCTAAAGAGGTTGACCTTAAAAAGGATGATGGAAAGGACGTTTCCCCCTTTTTTACTTGTCCTTAACAAAAAGAAACGTTCCTTATCCCCTATGCATTGTGGAATTTCTGTCAGAGTTGAAGAGATGCTCAGCATTGGATATAGGGAGCCAGAATACGAGGTGTAGAGACTCGTTTTGTGGAAGCGATGTCAGACATGGTTTGAGAAGTATCAATGAACGCCTCAATAACTGCGGAAACTGCGGGTAGTTTTTCAAAAATGCTAGCGTTGACGACATCCCAATCTTTTCACCTTCGACCCCTCAGCTATTCCGTTGTGTTGACGGTACTTTGGGGGTTATTCATTCTAACTATGAATTTATGTTTGAGAGGGCAGCGCCCGCCTCTCAAACAGCCTCCCAAACATAAATTTATGCCCCGACTATGCAATACCGTAATTCGTAAAGGGGTAGAGCTATGCGTGCAGTATTAATGGCGGGTGGGTCAGGCACACGGCTACGCCCATTGACTTGCGACCTCCCCAAGCCGATGGTGCCTATTCTTAACCGTCCTATTGCCGAACACATTATTAATCTGCTACGGCGGCACCACATTACCGAGGTTATTGCAACGCTGCATTATCTGCCAGATGCCATGCGTGATTATTTTCAAGACGGTAGTGATTTTGGTGTGCAAATTACCTACGCGGTCGAGGAAGATCAGCCGCTGGGCACGGCGGGCTGTGTCAAAAATGTGGAAGATTTACTAGACGAAACGTTTTTGGTCATCAGTGGCGACAGCGTCACCGATATTAATTTGAGTGCGGCGATTCAATTTCATCAAGCCAAGGGTTCAAAAGCTACGTTGGTGTTAGCTCATGTGCCTAACCCAGTCGATTTTGGTGTGGTAATTACTGATGACCAGGGGCAAATTCGACGGTTCTTGGAAAAGCCATCTAGCAGTGAAATTTTCTCGGACACGGTCAATACTGGAACCTATATTTTGGAACCGGAGGTACTGGATTATTTACCGATTAATCAAGAGTCAGATTTCTCCAAAGATCTATTTCCGCTGCTATTAGAAAAAGGACTGCCGCTGTATGGCTATGCCGCAGAGGGGTATTGGTGCGATGTGGGTCATCTCAATGCTTACCGGGAAGCGCAGTATGCGGCCTTGCAGCGTTTAGTGAAGTTGAATGTGCACTATGAGGAGCGATCGCCCAATATTTGGATCGGCCAAAACACCACTATTGATTCCACGGCGCACATTGAGGCTCCTGCGATGATCGGTAACAACTGCCGTATTGGTGCACGGGCAGAGATTGGGGCGGGCACTGTGCTGGGTGATAACGTAACGGTTGGGGCTGATGCTGACCTCAAGCGTCCCATTATTTGGAACGGGGTAACGATTGGTGAAGAAGCCCATTTGAGAGCGTGTGTGGCCGCACGGGGAACGCGGATTGATCGGCGTGCTCATGTGCTGGAAGGGGCGATCGTTGGCTCACTATCTATGGTCGGGGAAGAGGCTGTAGTCAACCCCGACGTGCGTATTTGGCCCAGCAAACGGATTGAACCCGGTGCCACGCTCAACATGAACCTGATTTGGGGTCATGTTGCCCACCGCAATCTATTTGGCCAGCGAGGCGTATCGGGATTAGGCAATGTAGACATTACGCCAGAGTTTGCGGTGCGACTCGGATCTGCCTTTGGCTCTACCCTAAAACCTGGGAGCCAGGTGGCGGTATCTCGCGATCAGCGAAATATCTCGCGGATGGTATCGCGATCGCTGATTGCAGGCTTAATGTCGGTAGGCGTACATGTACAAAACCTAGAAGCAACAGCCATCCCGGTCGCCCGTGCGGTTGCCCCCACCCGCAACGTGGTCGGCGGCATCCATGTGCGGGTACACCCAGACCGCTCTGACCATATCTTGATTGAGTTCTATGACCAAAAAGGCATCAATCTGTCTAAGGCACGAGAAAAAAAAGTTGAAGGAGCCTACTTCAAAGAAGACTTTCGGCGCGCCCAGTTTCAGGAAATTGGCAATGTCATGCAGGTTAACCACGCGATCGATATCTACTGCGATAGCTTTCAGCGCCATCTGAAGCTAGATGCTATTCGCAGCAGCAGTTCCAAGGTCGTCATTGACTATGCCTACGCCGTATCAGGCGCTGTACTGCCGCAACTGCTGGCTAAGTTTGGCTGCGATGCCGTGGTACTCAATGCCAGTCTGACCCAAACTGCCCCCACCCTGGCAGACCGTGAAGCCTTACTCAGTCAGCTTGGGCATGTGGTAGAAGCACTAAAGGCCAACTTTGGGGTGCAGGTCTCTGCGAACGGAGAGCAATTGATTTTGGTAGACGAATCGGGCAATCCCATTCGTGGTGAAGTCTTAACGGCCTTGATGATTCAAATGGTACTAACGGAGCATCCCCAAGGAACCGTAGTCATTCCCGTTACCTCCTCCAGTGCGGCTGAGCAAATTGCCCGCCGTCATGGTGGGCAGATCATTCGCACTAAAGCCAACCCCACTGCGCTGATGGAAGCATGTCACACGAATCCCAATGTGGTGCTCGGCGGCAGTGGCGACATGGGCTTTATTTTCCCAGAGCTGCATCCCGGCTTTGATGCCATGTTTGGAATTGCCAAGATTATTGAAATGTTGACCCTACGCGAACAAGATCTGTCGAGCAGTGCTCCTAAAGCATTAGGGCAAATTCGCATGGATTTACCCCGCATTTATCATAAAACTCAAACCGTGCGCTGCCCTTTATCGGTCAAAGGCATCCTTATGCGGCAGTTAGTCGAAACGAACCCAGCCGAGTGTGTAGAGTTAGTAGACGGTGTTAAAATTCATAACCTTCAACACGATAGCTGGATTCTGATTTTGCCCGATGCGGGTGAGCCGCTGGTACATCTGTATGTCAACAGTCCCGACCGGGGCTGGGTCGATGAAACCTTGCGAGAATACCGCGCCTTCGTCCAAAATTTTGTGGACGATGAGCAAGATGGAGAGGACAACGTTCTGAACCGCCAACTAGGTTAGAATCCAGCAGTTCTCATTTTGGGTAGTCCTATATTGGTAAGGATTTTTTGATGGGCGGGCTTCGCCCGCCCATCAAAAAATCCTTACCAATTTAGGACTACCTTTGGATTAAATTGGAGGAACTGTTTTGCTAACATGGAAACAGTAGAGCAATACAAATGTACTTCAGGGTAGAAAGCCGCCCGGTAGAGCTAGGAGAGCAAACGTATGAATAGCTGCATCTTGATGGCGGAAATTGTGCAAGAACCACAGCTTCGCTATACGTCTGATAACCAGACACCCGTGGCAGAAATGCTGGTGAAATTTTCGGGAATTCGGGATGATGACCCACCAGCCACAATTAAGGTCGTTGGGTGGGGCAATTTAGCGCAAGAAATTCAGGCTCAGTTCCATGAGGGCGATCGCGTCATTGTTGAAGGGCGACTGACGATTTCAAATGTCGATCGACCAGAAGGCTTTAAGGAAAAGCGAGCAGAGCTGACAGCACAGCGTGTACATCGGATCGCTGCCGATGCCACCCTTACCACGGCTAGCGTTACTCCTGCTAGCCCTACGGCATCTGCTCCAGTTTCAGCCGCAGCCGTTTCAGCTCCAGCCGCTGCCAGCAAGCCAGCCGCCAGCAAATCTACCAGTAAGCCCAAGGTCGCCCCAGCAGAATCAACGGCGGCGGCGAGAGTTCCGGCTGCTCCAGTTGAGTCGGCAGATTATGACGACATCCCGTTTTAGGCGTAACGCTCAATGACGTGAACCAATCATGTTTAGGATTGCATACAAAATAAAATCTAATCTTTTTTTGTTTGGGGGGGGTGGGCCGCCCCAACAAAAAAAAATAACAAATTTGGGGGAACGTTGGTTTTTAATTGTGGGACTGTTTTTGTGAAAAGGGTTAACGAGTGAAAAACAAAAGTATAGTTGTTTATTTTTTTGGTTACATTAATTGGAATGTTTAGTGAAGGTCAACATTAGCGAGAAAAAAGATTATGTGCAATAAAACCAAGGAAAACGCACG
>JBBQFG010000028.1:0-30197 GCA_038321765.1 Elainellales cyanobacterium | reverse complement strand
CACCCCCAGCCCCTCTCCCAAAGGGCGAGGGGAGCCGGAAAAGCTTTCAAAGTCCCTCTCTCCAGGGAGAGGGCTTAAAGCCTTCGGCATATATGAAAAGGGTGAGGGAAAACTCTGGGTTTCAAGTTAGACGAGGTTTATCATCTATCAAGCTGCGCGTAAGCTGTTCCTATCTTTCCCTGATTTTCCGATTTAGACACGGTGGATGCTTAAAAATCACACCTTGAACATCTGCTCTCAAGTATATGAGCCGAAATCGCTATTGGCCTCACCCTCTTATACTAAAAGCAAAGATAAAGTAAAGACATAGGAAATCAACTCGTTCCACAAGGATGTGGAATGCCGCTGACTCCAAGTATAGGCAAGGGTTAAGAGCCATACAGTAGATGCCTCTTAACCCTTCTCCACACCCCAATTATGCAATAGATTGCCTGGGCACATGTTTTTTTGTGAACGTGAATCGGTTCTCGGCTTTGCTGGGAACCGATTCATACAAGGTTTGTAGTTTTGCTTGAACGGAAAAGCGGTGGTTGCACCGAGAGGGATATCCTTCCTCTTTACACGTCCTCATGCGCTAAATCGGCACAGTTTTGCGTTATTGCTTGCCAGCTTGAATACACTGCTCAAGTAGTGGCAGAACGTGATCAACATCCTTCCAGCCAAGAATTTCCGTCACCTTCTTTTCTAGGTTTTTGTAGGTTCGAAAAAATTCCGCGATTTCGTCTAAGCGGTGAGTCGCAATATCTGCCAAAGACTTGACGTTGACATAGCGAGGATCTTTGTCGGGAACACAGAGGATCTTTTCGTCGCGATCGCCACCATCGACCATTTCTAACATCCCAATAGGGCGTGCTGCAATGACACAGCCTGGAAACGTGGGCTGATCCATAATCACCATGCCATCTAGCGGATCGCCATCATCTGCCAAGGTGTTAGGAATAAACCCATAATCGTAGGGATATTGCACCGAGGCGTAGAGTACCCGATCGAGGGCAAGTGCCCCCATCTCTTTGTCGAACTCGTACTTGTTTTTGCTACCTGCTGGAATCTCTACCAGTACATTAATCAGTCCAGGCTTAGGCTGGGGGGGAATACGCGATAAATCCACAGTCGTCCTCCAGAGTAACGAGAATAATCAAAAAGAGTGCTCACGCCAAATTGCAGTCACAACTGCTCGTCGCGGTTTGTGTTTTAAGGCCGCCGTAGAGTGCATTGGACATCTGTAGCCCAACGTAACGTCTACCGAGCAGCAAAACTAAAGCATCTCCCCGAATAGCATTTTAGGGGAAGATGGTCAGTCTCTGAACGGTTTCAGAGAGCAATGCCCAAATTTACCTTGGACGTAGACAGGCAAAAATCTACTACTCAACGCTTAGCACATCACTAGGGGAGAGTACAGAGGGGTAGCTCGATGGAGAAAAAATTTCTGAGGAAGACAATGAGAAGTAGGAGATCGCTGCGACTGGAATGGTTAGCGTTAATATTGCAATCAACGTACCTGCAATATCTGCTAACCGATTCAAGGCTTGGGCGGGATCAGGTTCAACTCTACTACTGCCAGGTTCCATAAATTAAAGCGATGAAGGATAAACAACATGTGGCAGCGGGGAGGCAAGCTTGCCCTGCACCGAAAACTAGAATCTGCCGACATACTAACTATTCTATACTCTTCTTGATAAGGAAAAGTTATGGAGATTACCATAACTCTTTATCTCAGTTTATTTTCATGAGGACTTTTGCCATCTCGCCTCCGTTATGCAGATTAGCCGACAGATGCCAACAGATAATTGATATGCATCCTATGTGCCTTACGTTTGTCGGTTGCCACAATCATAGGTAGGCTAATGAGTAGAGTAAAATGCTTAAAATTTCTGAATCTACATCCCCATGACGACCACAACTCAGGTAAAGCACGAAGTTAAAGATCTTTCTCTGGCAGCGCAGGGAAAACAGCGGATTGAATGGGCAGGGCGTGAAATGCCTGTGCTTAGAGAGATTCAAGAGCGGTTCGCTAAAGAGAAGCCTCTGGCAGGTGTGAGGCTAGTTGCTTGCTGCCATATCACTACAGAAACTGCTCACTTGGCGATCGCCATCAAAAGTGCCGGAGCCGATGCTCTACTGATTGCCAGCAACCCCCTCTCAACCCAAGATGATGTGGCTGCTAGCTTGGTGGCAGACTATGGCATCCCCGTTTTTGCGTTTCGGGGTGAAGACAGCGCCACCTACCAACGCCATCTGCAAATCGCGCTTGACCATCGCCCCAACATCATTGTGGATGACGGCAGCGACGTGGTAGCCACGCTGATTCAAGAGCGTCAGCATCAGATCCCTGATTTGATTGGCACCACCGAAGAAACCACCACGGGGATCGTTCGCCTCCAGGCCATGCTGAAGGATGGTGTATTGACCTTCCCAGCGATGAACGTCAACGATGCCGATACCAAGCATTTCTTCGACAACCGTTATGGCACTGGGCAGTCTACCCTAGATGGCATTATTCGCGCCACAAATATTTTGCTAGCGGGTAAAACAATTGTGGTCGCAGGCTACGGCTGGTGTGGCAAGGGTACAGCTCTTCGAGCACGCGGCATGGGTGCGAACGTGATTGTCACAGAAATTGACTCAATCAAGGCGCTAGAAGCGGTGATGGATGGCTTCCGAGTGCTACCGATGGCGATCGCAGCTCCCCAAGGCGACATCTTTATTACCGTGACGGGTAACAAGCATGTGGTTCGAGGTGAGCACTTCGAACTCATGAAAGATGGGGCGATCGTGTGCAACTCAGGCCACTTCGATATTGAGATCGACCTGAAAGCCCTTGGAAGCATGACCAATGAAGTCAAAACTGTCCGCCCATTCACCCAAGAATATAAGCTGACTAATGGCAAATCGGTGGTGGTGTTAGGCGAAGGTCGATTGGTCAACTTGGCTGCTGCCGAAGGGCATCCCAGCGCGGTGATGGATATGAGCTTTGCCAACCAAGCGCTCGCCTGTGAGTACTTAGTGAAGAATAAAGGCAAGCTCGCACCCGGTCTGCACTCCATTCCAACTGAAGTGGATGCCGAGATCGCCCGTTTGAAACTGCAAGCCATGGGCATTGCCTTAGACAATCTGACAGCCGAGCAGATTGAGTACACCAATTCTTGGACATCGGGTACTTAAGGATTGCAAATTAATTAACCTGTAATCTTTTTTTGGAAGTGCCGCGCGGCACTTCCAAAAAAAGATTAGGTTTTATTTTGTACGCAATCCTAAGTTGAAAATGTGGGTCGTTCTCTGACACCGTTGGGAGCGACTCATACAATCTCTCTAGCGCGATCGCTCATAGGGCGTTTTCGTTATAAAAGGCGTGTTAGGCCGCGAACCGTTTCCGGTGCCATCAAAAAATCCTTACCAATTTAGGACTACCAATGATTCGTTCTCTCGAACAGGCACTTACACAAACGGGCAACTGAATTTAGACTGCTCCTGTGGCAGGTGATTTTGAGCAGCTTCGCTGAGTGAAGCCTCTCAAAATCACCTGCCATGTTTATATCTTGACGTGGCTAAACGGTGCCAAACCTCTTGACAGAACTGAGTTTGGCAGCTTTATGGTGCCATGAGCTGAGCGATCGCCTTCAAAATGTATCGAAACAAACTTGAATTTCAATTCATTTCATCGGGACGGGCAGAGCAAATGCCTGTCCAGTATGAGCCATAGTCGCTGTCCAGTATGAGCCATAATAAGAAGGCCGCGCTTTTTTGTTTTGAGTCAATTCCCATGAGCAGTTCTATTGAGTGGACGCCAGAAGCCGAAGCGCGTCTTAAAGAGATTCCCTTTTTTGTTCGGCCTGCGGCGCGCAAAAAAATTGAGAAATTTGCTCAAGAGTCAGGCACTCTGAAAATCACCACCGATGTGTACGATGCCGCCAAGCAAAGGTTTGGCTCCTCTTGATGGGGAAATACTGTTTAGGGTGTTGCTGATTTCATGCATGAATTTTTTTGAAAGGGGCGGAGCGCGCCTTTCAAAAAAATTCATACCCAGATTAAGCAATGCCCTGTTTAGTTCCCTGTTTCATGCTCTAATCCCTAATCCCACGTTTTCTCATGCTCGATTGGCTCGAACATAGCGTTCAAGTAGAAGTTGAAACTCCTATTCAAGTTGTGTGGGGTCTCTGGTCTGACCTAGAACAGATGCCGCGATGGATGAAGTGGATTGATTCAGTCAAGGTGCTAGAAGACGATCCAGAATTGTCTCGATGGAAGCTGGCCTCTGGGGGGTTTGAGTTTAGCTGGCTGTCGCGGATTACCAAGCTGGTACCCGAGCAGATTATGCAATGGGAATCGGTGACAGGGTTGCCCAATCGGGGAGCTATTCGGTTTTACGATCGCGGCGATCGCAGCATTGTCAAACTCACGGTGGCTTATGCCATTCCCGGCGTGTTGGGCAGATTGATGGATAACCCATTCTTAGGACGCATTGTTGAATCGACCCTGCAAGCCGATATGGATCGGTTTAAGGAGTATGCCTTAAATAGTGTCAAGAGCCGAGAGCCAGTAGACAGCTAGGTTTCGCGTTTATAGCCATAGCCATGATCAATAGGACATGCCAGCGTCATTCCCGCGCAGGCGGGAATGACGCTGGCATGTCCTATTGATCATGGCTACCGCTATAACTAGACTTCACGGGTAGTGGTATTGATGTAAGGATTTTTTGATGGGCGAACGAAGCCCGCCCATCAAAAAATCCTTACCAATTTAGGACTACCAACTAGACTTCACGTTCCACTAAGATTACGTTTTCGGTAACCTTTTCAAAGGTATCGTCGTGGCTAATGACAAAGATCTGGCGGAAGGTTTTGATATTGGCGATCGCCTCTGCCAAACTTTCGCGCCGAGGGCGATCCATGTTGGTGGTCGGTTCGTCAAAAAAGGCCACATCAATATCAGCCAGGGTTCGCAGCAACGCCAGTCGTACCGCCAGCGCAGCACACATTTGCTCACCTCCCGATAGATTGATGAAGCGGCGAGGATGTGCGCCTTCTTGCACCATCAGTTCGTAGTCTCGCGTCCATTGCAGCGATACGTTGGGGCGGTTCATCAACTCGCGGAACAGGCGATCGGCTTCGCGAGACACGGTGAGCACGTAGCGTTCGGTAATACGGGGGCCAGCTTCTTTGTAAGCTTTACGGGCAAAGGAGATAAAGCGACGATTCTTTTCGCGCTCTTTTAGGTCGGTGCGGACGCGATCGCGTTTCTCGGCTAATTCGTTTAAAACAGCAAGCTGCGCGTTTAGTTCGTCTAACAGCTTTCGCTGCTGCGGCAACCCGCCAGCAAGCTGGTCGGCCTGACTGCGGGTGGTGGCATAGTCGGCTTCGACTTGCTGCCACCGCTGGGGATCATAGACTTGCAGCAGCGCGTGATAGGCCACCTGCACAGTTTGGCGCTCGGCTTCTAATGCTTGGAGTTGGGCGATCGCCTCCGCCACCTCCGCTTCTAATGTGGGCAGTTGAGCGGCTTCTTGTTGATGCTGTACTACCGTCAGGTAACTGGTTTGGTGCAATTGCCGTAACTGACGTTGCGTATTGGCTTGGTTGTCTAATTCGGCAAACGGTTCTAGTTGGCTCTCTAAGTTGGCGATCTCTTGCTGAATGGCCGCTTGAGCCGCTTGAGCAGTGTTGTAAGCCGTCTGAAGCCTCGGCTGATCGGCGAGGTCGCGCTGAAGCAACTGGCTGCGGCTGCGCGGATCACCCAGGGCTTCCAGTTGAACAGACAGATGCGATCGCTGTTGCTGGACTGCCACTTCGGCAACTAGATCGGCCTGTCGTTGCTCGATCTGCGCCTGCATGTGGGTGATCTCAGCTTGAATCTGGGTCTGTTGCTCCAATTTTGCTTCTAAAGTATAAAACTCTGCCTGTTGTTTGTAAGCGATATCAATCTGACCTTTGAGGTCTTTTAATTGCTGCTGCAATTTGGGTGTTGAGGTCTGTTCGGCTAAATCTTTGAGAATGTGCTCTAGCGCGTCCAGCATTTCGTCATTTAAATCGATACCCAACTGAATCGCCGTCACAGCCGATTCGATGGAGTCTGCTGCCAGCATCGGCACAGTTTGCTGAACTGCTTGCAGTAGTTTTAAGGCGGTCTGTGACTGCACTAGATGGCGATCGCGTTTGTCTTCGCCTGCTTCTAACATCTGTCGTAGGTCTACTTCAAACTGCTGAGCGGCTTGAATGCGGGTCAGTTGTTCTTGCAGGCGATCGCGTCGCTGTTCCAAAACAGGAAGCTGCGCTACGACGGCGGCTAGTCCCTGGATTCGCTGGATATCTTGGTTGAGCCTAGTCAGAGCGGTCTGGTTTTTGGCCAACTGACGTTCCCAGGCCTGTTGTTCTAGCCGCCCTGCTTGAAATTGCTGAAGCTGGATGGCGATCGCGGCCTGTTGCTGAGCTAAATCTATCTGTTGCACCACTAGCGGCTGCAAACGCGTGAGTTCGTTCGCTGCGTTAGTTAGGTTTTCTAGCTGTAACGTCAGCCGAGTCAGCGTTCGTTCTCCCTCGCTGAGGCTTTTTTGCATGATATCGCGCTGTTTGGCGATCGCTCCCCGCTGCTGAATATGTTCCTCTAGCTGCTGCAATGTAGCCTCAGCCTCAAGGTAGGTCTGATGACCCAGGTGGTTTTCCTCACAGAGCTTGACGGCCTGACGGCAGCGCTCAGTAGACTGCTGAAGTAGAGCGATCGCCTGCTGTTTGCTTTCATACTGGGTTGTCAGCGTTTGTAATTGAGTCGTGAACTGTTGCACCTGCTGCGCCTGTCCCGCCAGTTGCTCCTTCTCGGCCTGAAGTTGTGTCAGCGTAACTCCAAGCTGGACAAGCTGCGCGTCAGCCGCCGCAATCTCTTGACTCAGGCTGTGCTGCCGCTGCTGGAGTGGTTCCAGATGTTGGAGCGCGTCGTCATAGCGAGCAATATCGCGCTCCAGGCTCTCCGACTCGGCTTTGGCGTACTTTTCCAGCGACAGCATCGACTGGTTCGCTTGCTTGTACTCTTCCACTTTAAGAATGGCATCGAACACCTTCTTGCGATCTTCCGGCGATTTCAAAAAATCTGCCGTGAAGGTTCCTTGAGGTACGCCAATGGTGTTGGCAAACAGCCGCCCCAAATCGGTTCCCGGTGCTACACCCAAATGCTGCCGCATCCAGGGCATCACTTCTTCTTCAATGTGGCGATAGTCGAGCCGCGCTGCTAACTGTGGGTCGTAGAGCAGGTAGCCCTTGGTGGTACAGCGCTCTACCTCATAGGTGCGACCATCGCGGCGAGAGATAAATGCGACTCGTGCCTGAGCACTGCCCGCTCCATTGCGGATTAAATCTTCTAGTCGGTACGCGCCTCTGTGGTTAAACAGCGTCCACGCGATCGCCTCTAAAATGCTGGTTTTGCCCGCTCCATTTTCGCCACAGATGGCGTTGGTGCCGGGTTGAAAACTAAAGTGGCGATCGCTGTGTGACTTAAAGTTTGTCAGCGTAACCGAGAGGATTTGCATGGCGCGTCCCTAGACCTCACTGCCATTCTGACATAGACATTCTGATATAGAACGAATGAACTATTAACATCCTGGTATTGATGCTTCTCTGGAGTCCTTCAACAATAGTGGCTCTGATACCTCAGCCGCCCTCTTAAACTTTTTGATATGTTGATTGATAGATCACTCACTTAATCTGACCTACAGACCGAAATAGTAATAGTTTAAGCTGTTTTAATCTTTAGCCTAAGAGGATGTTTTAAAAGTGATCGGTTGTGATTTTAGGTACATAGTGATCCCCCCTAGCCCCCCTTGAAAAAGGGGGAACTGGATTCAAAGTCCCCCTTTTTCAAGGGGGATATAGGGGGATCGATACCGTTTTTATACCAGCGACGGGACTTTAAAAACATCCTCTAAGAGATTGCTTTAACGAGCATGATACATTACGACCACACTTGACACTTCCTCCGTTTAATCTTGTTTCATTTTTTCAACTGCTTGATTAAATGCAGCTTCATAAAAACTCGGTCTTACGTCTAAGTAGTTCAACCTAAATAAAAACAAGATTCTAAAAGTCTGCGCCGCCCGCTGCGCGGGCGGCGCAGACTTTTAAGGTTTTATATTTAATTATGCCCATCTACTTATAGGCCCTTATGCAATCATTTATCTACAGCTTACGAGAAAACAATATATTCATTTGTTATTCCCGAAATAATATTTCTTTTGTTAAACGATTAGATCAAGAAATTCGTAAACTTGGCCGAGATCCTTGGATTGATTTAGACGATTTGCCAGAGGGCAATAGCCCCGACGATCCTGCTGTCTGGCACTGTATTGAAGCAGGCATTAAGGGAGCAGATGTTTTTGTTTTTATATTGAGCAAAGACTCGGTTGAGTCTTCTAGAAATCGGGCAGAACTAAACTTAGCAGTCGAGTTCAAAAAACCTTTAATCGTTATTGACAAAGAGGAACTGCCTGAGGATCTAATCTCCAATCTACTATTCGACGAAACTGCTTATCGGTGTTCTATTAACTCCGACACCTCTACGGGCAATCTATTGACTGTCACTGTTCAAGACGTTGCTCATAATATTGTCAACGTACATACGAATGGACGCTTTCTTAAAAAAGCAAAGCAGTGGGAACAAGAAGATTATAAAAAAGAGCTATTGATTGAAGGGAATGACTTGAGAGTTGTCAAAATGTGGCTTGAGAAAAACCCACACTGGAAAAATCAGCTCACGCCACTCCAAACTCAATATCTTGAACAGAGCAATGTCGCCAATGAGAATCAAAGCATAGCACCACTGGATGTTTTCATCTCCTACTCTCGCAAAAACAAACAAGAGTTTGTTGAACAATTCTGCAATGCCCTCAAACAAAGCGGGTTAAATGTTTGGATCGACTGGGAAAATATTCCGGTTGCCGCACCTTGGCGCGAAGAGGTCAATATAGGTATCGAGAATGCCCATACGTTTTTGATGGTTTTAAGTGGTGAATCTGTAGGTTCTAAGTATTGCCTTGACGAACTTAATCACGCGATCGCCAACAACAAACGATTAATTGGAGTGGTGTGGAAAAAAGATTTTAGCAGTGAGCAAGTTCCCCTCGCTCTGAGCAAGCTGAATTGGATTAACTTTAATTCACCCAATCAATTCGAGCAAGAATTTCTTAAGGTTCTTGCTGCGATTAAAACCGACTTGGACTACGTGAAAAGCCACACTAACTTACAACGACGGGCATTAGAGTGGGAGATGCATAAACGTAAAGAAGCGTATCTTTTGCATCCAGTCGATTTTCTCAAAGCTCGAACTATTCTGATTCAAGGCAAGACTAAGGAACCTGTTCCAACCGAAATCCAGCAGGAGTATGTTAATGCAAGTCGCAAGGCTGAAGTGCAGCGATTATTCTTATTGGGGTCTCTATTGGTTGGATTTACTGCACTAACGTGGGGATTTTTAGAATCTCAACAAAAACAGGTAAGTACTTTAGTTTCATCTTTAGAAAAAAAGCAAGGACTAGATGCCTTAGTCATCGGTATTGACGCTGGACGTGAACTACAGAAGATGCCTTGGGTCAAACTTCGAGATCCTCTACTACAACCTAGAGCTATTACGGTTTTACAGCAGGAAATTTACACCATCAAAGAACATAATCGTTTGGATGGCCCTCACGGGCATCAAGCGAAAGTTTACAACATTAGCTTTAGCCCCGATAAAAAATATATTGCTTCGGCTAGTGAAGATAAAACAGTTATTTTATGGGACACCAACGGTAAAAAAATCGGTCAGCTAGTGGGGCATCAAGCAGATGTTATCAGTCTTGCCTTTAATCCTGACAATCAAACCCTTGCTTCTGCCAGCTACGATGGCACAATCCGAATTTGGGATCTAGCAACCCTAAAACAAACTGATTTGCTCTATCAAGGCTCGCTCCCAACCCAACAGCAACAAATTACCCCCATCAGAATTTTTAGTATCCGCTTTAGCCCCGGTGGGCGCACCTTGGCCTCAGCCGGGGCTGATGGTACCGTCAAACTGTGGACGGTTGACCCAGGACAAAATAAGACGCTGAGCTTAACGCACACATTGCAGCACGGTAGGCCAGTTTATGCATTTAGTTTTAGCCCATCTGGCGATCGCCTCGTAACAGCCAGTTTTGACGGCATCGTCAGGATTTGGTCAAGCGCCGACAACTTTCGCCAACCTGTTCGTTTAACACCAGCTCCTCTAAAAGATGGCACCCGTGCGTCAGTAATCGATGTCAGCTTTAGTCCCGACGGTCAGGCGATCGCTTCCGCTGGATTCGATAATATTGTTACCCTGTGGAGTCGAGAAGGGAATTTCATCAGAGCGCTGACTGGCCATGAAAAACCCGTGCGTCGAGTCATGTTTAGCCATGACGGTCGAGTGCTTGCATCTGGCAGTGATGACGAAACGGTACGACTTTGGACACGCCAAGGCAATACTTGGGATAACGAACCTACCTCAATGGTTCTCAGAGGTCATCAAGGCCTAATTCGTCGCGTTCTATTTAGCCCCAATGATCAACTCGTCATTACAGCCAGCGCGGATGACACGATCAAACTCTGGTCGAAGGAAGACGGCACCTTGCTCGATAGCCTTGAAGGGCATGAAGATGAGGTGTCAGATATTGAAGTTGTCCAGCCTAAGTCTGCCAATGCTGCTCCTGGATTTTTACTAGCCTCAGCCAGTCAAGATAACCAGGTAAGGCTATGGCAGATTGGTCGGTCTTTAAGAAGTCTGCCGCACACTTACGTAGTCAACGACGTTAGCTTTGATGCTGCGGGCGAGCTAGTAGCTTCTGGTGGCAAAGATACGATCCGAGTGTGGCGGAAGCGTGACGACACCCTTCTATATCCAATCTTTAACGCTCATAAGGGCGATATTCTGAGCCTCAGCTTTGATCCCAAACAGCCCGCCGAACCCGGCCAACCGCTGTTAGCCTCAACTGGAGAAAATGGCAGCATTAAGCTCTGGCAGATTAGTCAAAATAGCCGTGTACGTCCAGCCAAAGTTACGCAAAATCAATCTCCGATTCGCGTGTGGATCGGGCACTCAGGTCAGCCTATAAACTCTATCCGGTTTAGTCCTACGCAGCCGATCTTGGCATCGGCAGGAGAAGATGGCACCATTAAACTGTGGAATATAGACGGCTCCCTGATCAGAACGCTACCTGGGCATACGAAAGGGGCAACCAGCGTGAGTTTTCATCCCAATGGCAAGATTTTGGCCTCGGCTGGGAAAGACGGCGCTATTCGACTGTGGAATCTTCAAGATGGCTCTCTAATTCCCACCTTACAGGGACATAATGATGCGGTTAATAGTGTGGAGTTTTCCCCCAACGGTACAATGCTAGCTTCGGCAGGGGCAGACAATACCGTGAAACTGTGGACGCTGGATGGCTCACTGATCAAAACTCTTTCAGAAAGCGAAGATGAAGCCCATCAGGACGAAGTTCTAAAAGTAGCGTTTAGCCCCGATGGTCAACTTCTGGCATCAGGAAGTCGCGATCGCACCATCAAAATTTGGAAAATCACTAACCAATCACGCTGGCCACTCAGCTTAACTAACGGCAAGCTCTTAACAACACTTAAAGGTCATCGTAGAAGCGTTTCAAGTATTAGTTTCAGTCCTACTAACCCAGCCTATCCCCATCAGCCAATTACACTCGTGTCGAGCAGTATCGACTACACCGCAAGGCTATGGGAACTGCCCGCAGACTTTAGCAGCGAAACATTAGATACCCTACTAAACCAGGCGTGTGAGTTAGCTGCCAATTACCTAGATACCCATAAAGACATTAGTCCCACGGGCAATCTTGAAACATCGCCAACCGTCTCCTCCACAGGAGATGCGCCAAGAGTTCGGCCAACAAACGACGCTAAGACGCAGTCAATCAGGAGTATCTGGAGCTTTTGTCAAACCAAATTCAAGCCATTACCGCCATCCAACCCCTAAAATTCACCGCGTGAAAGTTACACTCCTAACTCGACTGACAATCTGAAGGATTATTCACCGGATCACAATCAGGAGAGGGGGTTGCAGTGGGTGTAGCTTGCGGGAACACTTGTACCGACAGGTTGTGCCAATTACTGAACACGCTCATATCCAGGGTCGGTTGAACGTTAGCCAATGGCAGGAGATTTGTTAGAGGAAACACGCCTGCTAGTAGTACTCCAAGCGCGATAAAAGTTCGAATCATCATAAATAATGGGTTATCTTACTGGATATTTTTTGGAACTACCCCCAGACTAGCCACGATTTAACACGACTGCCATCCTTCCATTGGTGGTATGGAGAAATGAGTTGTGCTTTACATTACGTAGTGATTTTTTAGAAGCGCAGGCAATCCTTACGCTCCCAAAAATCACTACATCAATCACACTAGATCTCCTGCATGAATGCCGTTTTTGAGGGCGTAAATCGTTTCCCGGCTTCGTCGGGAAACGATTTACGCCGGAGATCTACTACCTCCAGGCTAATTAGGTAGTTGATTCGTGATGGGGAATTCTTTAAACCTATGCATAGTTAGCGATCGCCCTTCCGGAAACCGCCTTTAAATTTAATCTCATTTTTGCTGCTGGTAAGCTTCTATAGCGGTAGCCATGATCAATAGGACGCCTCCCTGTCATTCCCGCGCAGGCGGGAATCCATCTGCTCGACAGGTGCGGGGATGGATTCCCGTTTCCACGGGAATGACGCTGGCATGTCCTAACCTTCGTGGCGATGGCTATAAGTAGTTCAACCTAAATAAAAACAAGATTCTAAAAGTCTGCGCCGCCCGCGCAGCGGGCGGCGCAGACTTTTAAGGTTTTATATTTAATTACGCCCATCTACTTAGCAACCTCAGAAGGCTTCAGAACGAATCAGAACTATCTTGATCTCTTGAGTTAAGTTGTTGATGAATCGGCATCATCTTGCTCTCTTAAGTTAAGTTGTTTGGGGGCAGCAATCTGGTTAATGTAGCCTTCCACATCGCTGCGGATAATGCTTTCGACCTGGTTTGCAAATAGAGCAAAGGCTTCCTCGTGTCCACCTTTTCTGGCATAGATTGCATAGGGTCCCGTTAATTGAAAAAACTGCCAGCCATCGCTCTTGAGCAGCTCTACGCTACGTCTGTAGTGTCGCCAGCGATCGCCGTACTTAAAAAATTGGTCGATTGCTGCACAAATTGCCACCAACTGACTCAGAATAAACGCTGCAATTGATGCTATGTGGGATGAGTTGATAAAGCTTAGATCACCCGTCAATGGGTTAGTTGGCGTTGGGGCTACCAGTTGAGATTGCGACGAGGCGATTGAAATAGTGTCCAACCTCTCGATACCTGAGGTATTTTCACGGGACAAAAGTATGGCAGGAGTTTCACCGAACGGCTCAAAGGATATTTTTTGAGAATTGATGTTGCTGAAGGCAGGAGCCAAAGTGCCAAATGTAACCAACGTCGGAACTATGGCACTACCAATAATCACAATTGAGCGCAGCAGCTCATACCACCTGCGGTTCTTGGCGGCTTCATTGCTCATCCAGTCCACTTGGTCAAACCAGCGGTTTTTCAGGAATTCTCGCTGAATATCAGTAATTTTTAGAGAGTCAATAGTTGCGGCGTATTTTCGGAATCGGCTCTTATCCTCGGCACTCAAAGGCAGCGTTTTTTTGTGAGAGCCGCGTCGGTTCCCCGCTGAGGTTGCTACCTCAGCAGTATCAAGGTCTTCTCTTGCCATAGTTGATTACCTGATAGCATCACACCCAATGTACTGCCTTTCAAAGGGTTGATATAGCAACAAGCAACTGCCAAGACTGTTAGGAATAGAGAGAGCAGCCCACTTTTGCAAAACCATCGGACTGCTCTGAGCATTCGGTTAAACGGTTTAAGCCTTCGATAAGACTAGGCTTTTTCGACTCAGCATGTGTTGCCTTAACCCCACTTGAAACTGGGCTTTAGATTTGGACAAGTCAAACAGAGCAAAACCAACACTGCGTAACCCAGTCTCAATTACTGGCGAAAGTTCTGGACGTACTGTTACATCAGGATGGCGAATAGCTGTTGCCAGTTCATCAGCTAACCGACCTGTGCCAGCAATCACCACAACGGGGCGGCTACCTGCAATGCTTGCGCGCACATCGCTCAGAGAAGCACTGCCACCGTTCAGCAAGATGGTAACGGATGGAGCCTTACCCGACAACGCAGTAGCAACATCCGCAATCCACGGAGATTCATCCCCCCATTCAAATCCAGGTACCAAAATGAAGTGAGTGTGATTGGGTTCCAGCGACTTTGCCTGAGGATTTGGATTTTGGGGAACTCTTGCCTTGTGAAAAGGCGTTACACCGACCAGCGGAAAGGCTGCGCCTAACTTGGCACGAGCACGACCCATGAGCCGCATCACGCCTACATCGGTACCACCATCTACCACAATCATTCCCAATTCTTCGGCCAAGGGAGCTAGAGATTCTACAAATAGATTTTCTAGACGTGTATAGTCATCTGGAGCCAGATTGCTGGCACCACCCACTATCACCAAGACAGGGCGCGAACCTTGAAAGCCTAGAGTGGCGATCGCGTCTGGTAACGCATTCCGATCGCTCACAGTAATAGCTTGGGCAACTTGCCCGGTGAGAAAATTTTTCAGCTTAATTTTTTTTGACGGCGACGGATTATGAACCTGCATGGCCAGCACCTGCATAAACGGGAAACCCACCGACATTTATATCCGAATGTCTTATATTACACACGGGGACTCATTAAGACTAGCGCATAGTTACTGAACATGTATAAGCTTTATGGAGTAATCAGTCAATCTCTACACTATGGTTTAGAGATTGGGTAGTCCTAAATTGGTAAGGATTTTTTGATGGGCGAAGCCCGCCCATCAAAAAATCCTTACATCAATACCACTACCAGAGATTGTAAAGAAATTAGAGCATAACGGGAACAGAACTGGGAAGATACACTAGACCTTACTCAGAGAAGATCCTATGAAGGCGCAGGTGTTTCGAGGAGTCAATCAGCTTAGCTATGAAGACGTGCCCGTGCCAGAGCTAGCCGACGACGAGGTGCTTGTACAGGTGCAGGTCGTGGGTTTGTGCCAGTCAGATATTAAGAAAATCCGCTATCCCCTATACGAGCCACCCCGAATTTTTGGGCATGAAACGGCTGGGGTGATTGCAGCAGTAGGGGCTGAGGTAAAGGGCTGGCAGGTGGGGCAGCGAGTGGTGGTATTGCATCATATTCCCTGCATGCACTGTGGCTATTGTCTAAACGACAATTTTTCGATGTGCGATGTCTATAAAACGGTGACGACTACGGCAGGGTTTACGCCGAGTGGGGGCGGGTTTGCTGACTATGTAAAGGTGCCAGGGCACATTGTTCGCAATGGCGGGCTGTTAATCATTCCTGACAACATTACCTTTGAGCAGGCCAGCTTTGTGGAACCCACGAACTGCTGCCTAAAAGCCGTAAAGAAGGCGCAGGTGGCTCCGGGACAAACCGTGTTGGTGACGGGGGCAGGCCCGATTGGGCTGATGTTTGTGATGTTGGTGAAGTATTTTGGAGCACGGGCGATCGCCACTGACCTGATTCCCTCGCGGCTAGAACGGGCGCTGACTCTGGGAGCCGATGCGGCTTTCGACGCGCGTGATCCTGATCTGCTGGCTAAAATTGGGAGCAGCACGAATGGCATGGGGGTGGACACTAGCATCCTGGCGGTTCCGAGTGAAAAAGCCTTTTTTCAAGCGCTCGAAAGCACCCGCAAAGGCGGCAAAATTCTGTTCTTTGCAGAGTTTCCAGATGAAATGGAAATTCCCATCAATCCCAACATTCTTTATCGGCGAGAAATTGATTTGATGGGCAGCTACAGTTCGTCCTATCGGGTTCAGGCACTGGCTGCCGATATTGTATTTAACCAGCGGATTGATGTGAAGGCTTTGGTGAGCGATCGCTATCCCCTTAGCGAACTAGCCGCAGCCGTAGAGCGCGCCGTGGCTCCAACACCCGACACGTTTAAAATTTTGCTATATCCCGATGTAGAAGGTAGCAGCAACGCTATCTCAACCTAACGCTTGTAGAGACGCGATTAATCGCGTCTCTACGGGATCAACCGATCGCTATTTTTTTGGGCGATCGCCCGTCCGTCCGCTGGCAGAGCGAGCGGTGGAATCTACCCGATTAGGGGACTCGACAGTCAGTTGCTGACGCCCATTACGTACCACGCGCAACATTTCACTAAACTGTTGCTCTAACTCTTGCAGCACGCGATCGGCATAGTCATCTGCCCCGGCTTGTACATCATCACATTCGGCGATCGCCCGTCGCCGCATCTCATCTAATTCTTGCTGAGCCTGCCGCCGCATCCGCTCAATTTCAGCCATCGCCTGCTCTTGTGCTCCTTCACATTCCTGCTGCACGCGCTGACGAATTTGCTTGACTTCAAGCTCTGCCTGACGAATTAAGCCCATCTCATCCAAAATTTGGGCAGCTCGCCGCTCTGCCGTTTCGATAATTTCTTGGGCATATTGCTCGGCTTCTAACAGCACTTCCTCTTTGTGCTGCAACAACTTTCTAGCCTCTTCAAAAGCCGTTGGCAAATTAATTTGCACCAGTGCCAGTTGATCTAGCAACTGATCCTCATTAACAATGGTGCGACTGAGAATACGCGGGCTGTCTAGAATCATTTCTTCCAGCTTTTCTAGCTCATGCTGAATATCTACTCCACCGATCCGGACGGCTTCTCCGTTGGCAATAGGATTGGAGGAGATTCCGCCATTGGCAATGGTTCCGTTGCGGTCAGAGGAGATGCGATTGGGGGAGTCTTGGCGTAGCATTGGCGAATATCTAACGCAACAGATTGAGGGACAAGATGATCAACAGGGCCGCTAAACTTGGCAATTTCTTTGACTAAACTGCTACTAAGAAAACTGTATTCGCTTGACGTGGCTAGAAAAAAAGTTTCGATGTCGTTTGCTAGCGTCTTGTTAGTGTGAGCCATCTGTAGCTCTTTTTCAAAATCTGAGAGTACCCTCAGCCCTCGCAGTAGCATTTTGGCTCCTCGCATTTTGGCGTAGGTGACGGTTAAACCATCAAAGCTATCTACCTCTACGTTCTTCAAGTGCCGAGTTGCATGACGAATCTGCTCAATCCTCTGCTCTACCGGGAACAGAGGGTTTTTGGTCGGGTTTCGCATAACCACTACGATCAACCGATCAAAAAGCCGACAGCCTCGCTCAATAATATCTAAATGACCGAGGGTAATGGGGTCAAAGCTGCCTGGGTAAATCGAGATCACAGCCAAATATGTTTTGTTTTATAAAGTAGATTATCTTAACTATCAATCACTCCTGGATAAGGGGTGTCACGTCATTATACAGGCTCCACTCAAATTGCTTCGGTTGAGTTTTAGAAGGGCAGTAATTCTGATCAGACTTTTTACGTGAATGGTTTTTCGTGAGCGTGAAGCGCTTTCCTGGCGAAGCCGGAAAATGACTCACGCAAGAGGTCTATTCTATTGCAGGTTTATTACAGGTGCCCCAATGGTTAGGACGAGTGACGATTTAGAACTTGCGCGCCGTACGGGTTCTAAGTAGTTCAACCTAAATAAAAACCAAGTTCTAAAACCCTGCGCCGCCCACTGTGCGGGCGGCGCAGGGTTTTAGAATCTTATGTTTAATTAAGCCCACCTACTTAAATCGCTGTTTCAATCGGTATTTGTCCTAATCGTTGTGGCCTGCTCCTAGACTAATGCTTCGATCGCCTCTGCCTGAGTCGGCAATGCCGCCGTCAACACCTCACAACCTGCTGCGGTCACTAGCACATCGTCTTCAATGCGAATGCCGCGAACGTCAGCAAACTTCGCTAGTTGCTCCCAATTGATGCAGCCTTGGTAGGTAGCTCGGCGTTCTGGGTCATTTAACAGGGCAGGTACCTGATAAAACCCTGGTTCGATGGTGACGATCATGCCGGGGCGCAGAGGGCGATTGAGCCGCAAATAGCTCAGACCAAAGCGATCGCTGCGGGTGCGTCCTTCCTCGTAACCAGCCAAATCTCCTAGATCTTCCATATCGTGGACATCCAGACCCAGCAAATGCCCAATTCCGTGAGGGAAAAATAGGGCATGGGCATCACGAGCAACTAGTTCGTCGGGGGAGCCACATAAAATGCCAAGGTCAACCAAGCCCTCGGCCAGAGTATGAGCCGCAAGCAGGTGTAGATCTTGATACTCAACACCGGGGCGTAGTTGCTCAATGCAGCGATCGTGGGCTGCCAGGACTATATCGTAGAGATCGCGCTGGGTAGGAGAAAATTTGCCAGAAACAGGCCAGGTTCGGGTTACGTCCGAGGCCCAGCCTGATGCTGTCTCGGCACCCACATCAGCCAGCAGCAATTCTCCTGGTTGCAACGCATGGTGGTATTGGTTGTTGTGCAACACTTCGCCATGAACCGTGACGATGCTAGAGTAAGCCGTCGTCATGTTGTGCCCGATAATGACACTTTCCATCGCTGCACGAATCTGGGATTCACGGTGGGCAGTGCGAGTGACAGCCATGCCAGCGACATGTGCTTGGACTGTGACGGAAACAGCGGCACGAATTTCAGCTAGGCCAGCGGCATCGTGACACAGGCGCATGTGGGCGATCGCCTTTGCCAGTGCTCCATCTAGCCCCTGCGCCTGATGTGCCGATGCTACCGGGCGATCGAGCAGGCGCGGTTGTTGTTGCCGAGTAGCAGGGTCTTGCACTGATAGCGTGGCAGCTCCCACTGTACGGGACATTAATGCAATTAATGGAAACGCGGCATCTGCCCCTATTTCAACAGCGATTTCATCACGAGTGGGAGTCAAGCCATGCCATAGACTATCGGTGGGTTTAGGGTCGTCTACAAACAGCTCCAAGCGCCCGTGTTCGAGGCGAATGGCAGCATTCTCCAGCGGTAAACCTGCGAAATATAAGAAGTGGCTACTGGCGCGAAACGGGTAAGTGTTGGCCGGAAAGTTGCGAGCACTACTGCGCCCTGACCACAGAACCACGGGTGAATCAATCAACGCGGCAAGCTGCTGGCGACGCTGCTTGAGTGTTTCTGCAAGGGGCAAGAACGAAGCGGATGAGGGAAGGTCTTGGGTTTGCATGGATTAATTGTAAGCAGTCTCAGGTCTAACCTGAGAAAACTTTATACCCTGCTGAGCACTGGTTAACGTGTTCCGATGGCAGCATCGGCGATCGCCTTTCCTCTTTGATCTAAATCTCGTAAAAATGGGTGGGTCGATCTCTAAGATCAACCCACCCATTTCTATAAGACTGTGTAGTCAGGTCACAAACCCAGAACAGCTACTACCTGGCCATTTCTACCATCGGAACAACCGCCTTCTGAGTGTAGTCATCCCAAAGACGAGCTAACTCTTCAGCGCGATCGCGCCATTCTGGAGTGATTTGATACATACGGCGGGGTCTGCCTCTGCCCTCGACTTTTTTCCAGTAGCCAACGATAGCGGCAGCATCCTCTAAAAACTTGAGCGCACTGTACAAAACCGTGTCAGACAAGCGATAGGTTGGATATTCAGTTTCAAGCAGATTGATCAGTTCAGTGCCATAAGAGTCTTGGCGCAACAGCACCGCGAGCACGTAGCAGACCGCCAATTCCTTATTGAGGTAGAAAGGCGGGGGAGTTTCAAAGAACTTGTAAATTTCGTCGAGTGTGGTTGTCATACGGTTCAGCCCAGTCAAAATGTTTAGTACATACGGAAGTCCCTAGACGGGGGGGGCTGGAAAAGGGACAGCTTTGCCCACCTATGCATCACCTGAGGGAGAGCGAGTTAGTCAAGCTTACATAACAAGCTCAAACAAACAGCTTACAAACACCGCTAAAACAGGAAATGTCAGGATGAATGAATGAATCTAGAAATCGCTTCTGATGGTGAAGCCACTACGCAGGTGAAGACCGCACGACCAATCTAAGTGAGTCCAATTTCTGCGTTGACAAATCTGTAGAATTCTACGGGCTTTGCCACCGAAACAGCCTTATCCTAAGATACTTTTCCAAAGCCAATTCAAGCTTTTTTGGGCATCTTATACAAACGAAGTATATTGGCAAAACGTCTTGGATAGTACATAGGAGACACCAGCACAGTTATCGACATCTGTTGGTTGCCTCCAGAGGCAAAATCGGAAAACAAACTCATTCCTTAGATAGGCAGTTATGGCTTATTACACTAATATTAGTCCGTGAACCAAAATTCGTCCCTCAGACCTTAGACGTATTTTCTCTGCAAACCGACGTTAATTTGCGCTATATGTGACAGTCATACGACTGGCATAGATGGATATAGCGTAGGGGGTTTGTGGCATTGAGATGGGTTCGCGATCGCCTCCACTCCTAAACCTAAACCAGCCCTGCCCGTAGAGCAACTACAGCCGCCTGCACGCGATCATCGACGGCTAGTTTGTTCATAATGCCCCGAACGTGAGTCTTTACAGTGTTGGGACTGAGATAAAGCACAGCCGCAATTTCTGGATTACTGCGACCTTCTACCATTAGTTTTAGAACTTCTACCTCCCGCTGGGAGAGCTGGCCGACAGCGATCGCATCGGCTGAATTGGTCGGCGACTTGAGATGATCCATCACCTGCCGCGCCACCAGCGGATCAAGGTAGCTAGCCCCTTCACGAGCTGCGGCGATCGCCGCCAGCAATCGATCAACGCTGGTACCTTTAACGCAGTACGCGTCAGCCCCTGCCGAAAGTGCCGCAATTACCTCATTCTCAGTAGTATGAGAGGTCAGCATAACCACCCGGACAGTGGGCAAGAGTGCCTTTATTTTTTCTGTGGCAGCAATTCCATCCAGGCGCGGCAAACCGATATCCATGACGATGATATCGGGCTTGAGCTTAACCGCTGCGTCGATTGCCAGGTAGCCATCGTCTGCCCGCCCGACTACGTCAATGTGGGGTTGGCTTGCTAAAGATTGCTCTAATCCCAATTGCATCATGGGATCATCTTCCACAATCAGAACCCTTATGGTTGAAAGCTCAGCAGGTTCGTTCATACAGGGCACTCCATAGTAGCGATGCAGTAAGACTCATATAGCTGTCGCCACAAAGGTTAGGACACTGGGATCAAAGGGGGTGTGGGGGCTTTGCTCCCAGCCAGGGGTTCCACCCCTGCACCCCGTCCTAACCAATCCGTCTATGGCTATACCTTAAGGATTAAGTACAAAAAAAGATTACAGGCTAATTAATTTGTGATCTTAAGGGTTTAGCTTAGCGCGTAACCTGACGGGGCGTTGATTAATCTTGCTTGATCAAAACATTAGTAATGTTCTTCAGACTAAGGCGCGTTTTGGGTAACACATCTTAGCTCCAGCAATTCCACTGACCAGACTTCTTGCGTACACGCCTTTGCGTGAGCATAAATCGTTTCAGGTTAAGCCAAAAAACGATTCACATGAGAGTTCTACCGTATGTGGCTTCCAACATCACCATTTGTTCTAATCTTCGTGGCGATCGCTATAGTTGGCTAGACACGGTGAATGGGGAAGCCGGAGTCGAGTTGAGTGCTGTGTCAACCTGGAGCAAAAGCGCTTCTAAGGTAGAGGAGTTGTCTAGAACAACATCTGCTAGTTTAATTTTTTGATCGATTGGCATTTGGCTATTAATCCGAGCTTGAACTTGGTTAAAACTCAAGTGCTCCCTGACGGTGCTTTCAATCTCTCGCTGCATCAGTCGCTCAACTTGCTGGTCAAGCGGGCATACTACCACCCAAATTTCGGTGGTCAAATCGGTCATGCGGGCCTCAAATAACAAAGGAATGGCTAGCACACAGGTGGAGCAGCCTTGTTTACCTAATCTCTTTAGCTCGGTCGTCATGCGATCGCGCACATAGGGATGAATCTGCTGCTCTATCCACAGCCGTTCTGGCTGTCGATTGAAGATAATCTCACCCACGCGCATCCGATCGAGCCTGCCTTGGGGCGTTAGCACACTAGAACCGTAGCGCTCTACTATTTCTGGCAGTAATTTAGAACCGGGTTCTACCGCTTCCCGCGCGTATAAATCAGCATCCAGCACAGGTAAGTGATGCACGTTTGCCAAATAGTCAGAAACCGTGGTTTTGCCCATTCCTACCCCGCCCGTTAAACCGATAACGCGCGGCGGAACGTAAGAGCCGCCAATAGGTTCGCCGCTAGGTTCGCCGCTAGATGCAGAATTGGGGATGCGATCGCTCATAGTGTGTCGGCGGGCAGGTTAGCCCACTGCGTTAGTGCCTGAACCAGCCCTTCCAGCGTGTACTGATCTGCCTCCACATCCACCCGCCTAAACCGCTTAAGGCAAGCGGCAGACGTTTGCGGCCCAATGGAGGCAATGCAGGTATTGCTTAACAACTTTTCAATCTCCTGAGGTTTCAACCCATCTCCTACCTCATCATTAGCCATCGCCAAGAGATGACCAAAACACTCCACCGTTTTAGAACTGGCAAATGTAATTGCATCAATCTGCCCCCGGTGTAACGCCTGAGATACCTCAGGGGGTAGCACTTGTGTACAACACGACTGGTAAGCCGATACTTCTGTGACGGCAGCCTTGGCAGCAGTGAACGCTTGCACCAAGACATCACGACCGCCTGTTTCAACACGAGGAAACAAAACCTTTAGTCCAGCCAGCGGTTCGGGGAACTGTTCTACCATTGCATCAGCGACAAAGCTAGAGGGAATAAAGTCGGCGTTAAGCCCATGATGTTGTAGGCTAGCAGCCGTTTTTTGACCCACAACTGCAATTTTGATCCCAGCTAGGGCACGCGCGTCGTTTCCCTGAGCGTTTAGCCGTTCAAAAAAATAGTCCACTCCGTTAGTAGACGTCAAAATCAGCCAGTGGAAATTAGATAGATGGGCGATCGCCCGATCGAGAGCATCCCAACTGGAGGGCGGTTTAATTTCTAGAGCAGGCACCTCCATGACCGTTGCCCCTTGCTGTTGTAGCAACTGGGCAAATGCACTCGACTGACCCGCCGCGCGAGTCACCAAAATCGTTTTATTCAACAGCGGCAAGGATAAATTTTCAGGCGAGAGAAAGTTAGATTGAGACACGGTTAAGGGGGCAGCAGAGGAAAAAATTGGAGCCGGATCACCCGTCTTATCCGGATCACCCGTCTTATTGTGAGCGATGGGGGGCGTAATAGAAACCACTGGGTCAGGAGATTGAAGGTAAGAACGCAGGCGAACGACTTCTCCAATCGTAATAACTGTTGGTGAAAGGGGCTGACGTGCGGTTTGCAACACGATAGTTTCTAGCGTCCCAATCCAAGTTTGTGACTGAGGTTGACCAGCCCAGCGAAGAATCGCAACTGGAGTTTGAGGCGATCGCCCATGTCTCTGTAGTTGCTCCACAATCGTACCGAGGTGTTGCCCTCCCATCAATATCACCAGTGTGTCAATACCGACTAAGCTTTGCCAGTCGAGTGCATCTGGCTCATGAGCGCTGAGCACGGCAAAACAGCGGCTGAGCACGGGGTCGGTCAGAGGGATGCCCGCTAACAACGGAGCGGCCAATGCCGATGAAATTCCAGGTACCACCTCAAACTCGCATCCCGCATCCTGTAGCGCCTGAATTTCTGATGTAGTGCGGCCAAAGATAAACGGGTCGCCGCTTTTTAACCGAACGACCCGCTTCTTCGCCAAGCAATAGTGGACTAAGAGGCGATCAATCTCTGTTTGTTTCATACTGGGTTGCCCACCACGCTTGCCCACGTTGATCAATAGGCAAGTGGTCAAAGCCATCTCTAGCAACTCTGGATCAATCAGTGCATCATAAACCACCACATCTGCTTGCCTGAGTAGGATTTGCCCTCGGACGGTCAGATAATCTAGGCTCCCAGGGCCTGCACCGACCAGGTAAGCTGTGCCAGGTTGAGCGGAGGGGTAAGGCATGGAAAAAGATGAAGGATGAGCTATCCCAGTTTGGTAGTCCTAAGTTGGTAAGGATTTTTTGATGGGCGGACGAAGCCCGCCCATCAAAAAATCCTTACATCAATACCACTAACCCCCAGTTTAATGAGGGGATGGACGGGGGCAAACGGCTGTTTGCCTCTGTAGGTAGATTTAGGTATGCGTCATTTAGACCATACGTCATTCAGGGCGTGAAAGTACTGCTTTCACGCCCTGAATGAGGCTCTAATGAGGCTCTAATGAGCTATTAGTAGATCTTGTAGATCTTATCGGTCTGCCAATTTGCCGCAATTAGAGCTTACAAAAACTAGCGTGACCATCATCCTGCGCTGTTTTCTTCAATCCAAGCGATCACTTCCCATTCAGCTTCGGCATACAGAGTTTTTCCGGTGTGGTAGTCATAGGCACGCCACCAGATGTTTCCAGAATCGTCGGCAATTCTTTCGACTGAAAGCCGTTTCGGTTGAGCGATCGCCTCGCTCCAAGCAGCTACGGTAGTCTGAACGTTGTGGACAATTGTAGACAGAGCCGACACCAAGGCTGGCTTGGAATCTTTTAGAAGCGCTTGCTGCTCTTGTTCTAACTGAAGCACCAAATGGGCATTGTGAGCGTCACGAGCCACTTTTAGTCGATGGGTCAGCGAAGCAGCAATGTTCTCTTTGTGCTTGGAGGTGAGTTCAGTTGAGTTAAATCGAAGTGTACTTGCCATAATTCTTAAGTGCTGCCATGCACGCTCCCTAGTAGGTTTCTCTTAAGAAGTTTTCAAAAACTTCTGTAACAAAAGATACTTTTGCTTTATCTATTTAGAATCCCATAAAAATGCATCCTTTGAAAGTCCACCAATCGGGTGATTGAAGACGGATGGCTTATGGTTCTCGCTGGCTGAGCGCAGCCGAAGCCAGATCTTTCAAGTAGTCTCCTCTGAGCGCAGTCAAAGGGAACCCTTGCGATCGCTCGACAGCAGAAAAACTACGTCGGGCGACGGCACTGGACTGTTTGTAGGCTGCCCCCAGCGTGCAAAGTCTGGACGATGGCTTGAAATCCCACGTCAGTCAGCAAAGCTGTCATATCAGTTGCGATCATCTGCCATGCTGTTTCGGTTTCAAACAGCCAGAAGAAGAGGGCGATTCCCGGCATAAATAGGGGGTTAGTAGGTTGATGAAAGTCACTGAATGTAAATACACCCCCCGGTCTCAGCACACGATACACCTCTTGCAAAATTTGGCGGAGTTGCACGGGCTTCATTTCGTGCAGAGCGGCGCTCGTGTGAACTACGTCAAACTGTTTATCAGCAAAGGGCATAGCTTCGGCCCAGCCTTCAACAAAGGTAGCGTCGGGAACGTTTTGCTGAGCACGGCGGATAGAGAGGGGTGAAGCATCTAACCCAGTAACTTGGAGCGATCGCCCTACCAATAACTCAGTCGTCTGGCCACTTCCACAACACAAATCCAGCACAGTCGTTTCAGGCCGAATGTCTAAGCCCTCCAGAGCAAACTGCCGAAATCGACTTTCTCCCCCCACAGCTAATGCCGTAACACGGGAAATGCTGTCGTAGAGCCATTGGTAGCGGTAGCTGAGGTCGCGGAGAATAGTTGCCATCTTGGGATTGGAAAGGTGTGGAGCGTAAAGTGTGGAGCGTAAAGTGTGGGGCGTTACTGATTGTAGCTATGAAATTTGTTTTGGGAGCCGCGCTCAGCGCGGCTCCCAAAACAAATTTCATAGCCGGATTAAGCAATGCCAAGTGTGGGTGTAAAGAATGGATTTACCGCCGTTTGCTGAGGGCATTTTCTACAGCTTGCTGCTGATCGCGCCGGGTGATCCAGCGGTGATAGGTGCGGGTATGAATGGTAACGGAATGCCCCATCATGCGGGCGGCAACGGTATCGGGTAAACCAACAAGAATAGTACGGACAGCCCAAGCGTGCCGCAGGTCGTAGGGTGAGAATGGCAAGTTGTAGCGGCGGAATTGAGTGGCGACTAGCTGCCCAATGCGCTGAAGGGTAGTGTGGCTGAGGTCAGTGCTAACGGAGGGCAGGTCGATCTCTCGGAGGTTGAAGTGATCGATCCATTCGGGCAGGAAAGGCCAAACCTGATGGATTCCGGTTTTGGTTGTGTCTAAGACTTCAATCACCGCCGACTGGCTGCCGTCTTGCAGGGTGCTGTAGTCACAGAAAAAGACTTCGTGATTGCGGAGGCCGTAGGTGGCCATAATGCCATACACAAAGCGCCAAGAGGGGTTAGGGATGGTTTCGTAGATGTCGAGAATTTGATCGTCTGATGGCAGCGTGCGAGTTTGGGTTTTACTGCTGCCATAGGTGCCCCAATAGGTTTTTAGGGGAATAGGTAGAGCTAGATTGAGAAACTCTGCTAACGCGCCCAGAGCAGTACAGCAAACCTGTCGGCCACGGCTGTTGGCTGGAATTTGTTGAACCGTGGTGTAGATTGCTTCGGCGAGGCTGAAGGCCGGGTGAGAGTGGGCGATCGCCTCTAACTTCCTCATGTAGGGCGCGTAGGCCTTTTCCCAGGTAGCCCGTACCGAGGCAGCGTAATCCGCCCCATCTGCCCGTGCCAACACGTACTGTTCAAAGGCTTGCAGTTTTTCTGCTAAATCCATCTGGTGTAACCGTCCGCCCCCCGCCACGGGCAAATAGTTGCGCCAATCGAAGGTTTTTTGAATCATCTGTCCGGCAATCACCTTGGCCTCTTGCTCTGCCTGTTTTAACCCCGTTGGGGTCGCAGGCAAATCAAGGCTAATGCGCTGCTGATAAGGGTTAAGACGGGCACTACCAGGCCGAGGCGGCAAAGTTCCTCGAAGGCTTAGCTTGTCACCCCGACGCTCAATCTGAAGCCCCAAACGAGCTATTTTTAAGCGCTGGTTGGTTTGGGCAATGCGTGAATCGAGAGTAGACGAGTCGGCCATAAATTGAGCAATACTAAGGAGTCTCACCTGAACAAATCTTGCTTTAATGCCCGCTAAGCGGCAGCAGAGTAGGGTTTGGAGTTTAGGATTTATTGTAAGCTCACCGATTTAATTGGGATTGCAGTCCAAAAATAGTTTTGAATGGGACTTACGCACCTCACATGGAAAAACCAAGAAAGTCGAATGAATTAAAGTTGAATGAATTTGCAGGCGCGGAGCGCTCGCAAATTCATTCAACCGTGTAAGTCCCATTGAATAAGTCCTACTGAAATAGCATTTTGGTTGCTCCTGGGGCTTTCTGGAGCTTTCTGGGGCTTTCTGGGGCTTTAGATTGTAACCAGAGCTAACGGGACGCTGTTAGAGAAATGTTACAAAAACTTAAGCTTCTGGTCACTAGGCTAAATGAGAAGTCCTCTCAGCAGATTTCGTTGTTAAAATCAGTAACAAAGATTAAAACTTAGGGAAGCCGTAGTCATTATGGGTCGAGTTGGGGTTTTATTGCTAAATCTGGGAGGGCCGGATCAGCTAGAAGATGTACGCCCATTCCTCTATAACCTATTTTCCGATCCAGAAATCATCCGGCTGCCTTTCCCCTGGTTGCAAAAACCGCTGGCTTGGTTAATCGCCTCTAGCCGCAGCGGCAAGTCGCAGGAGAACTACCGCCAAATTGGTGGCGGTTCTCCCCTCCGGAGAATTACTGAAGAGCAGGCACAGGCGCTTCAGGCGGCTCTGCGTCAAAAGGGTCAAGATGCTCAAGTTTATATTGGGATGCGCTATTGGTATCCTTTTACTGAAGAGGCGATCGCCAGCATCAAGCGCGACAATTTAGAGCGTTTGGTGATCTTGCCGCTCTATCCCCAATTCTCGATTAGCACCAGCGGTTCCAGTTTTCGACTGCTAAAAGATTTGTGGGACGAAGATCCCAGCCTTGAGCAAATTGACTACACCGTAATTACCTCCTGGTACGATCGTCCGGGCTATCTGCGAGCTATGGCCGACCTGATCGCCCAGCAGCTCGACCAATCTCCTAATCCCGATGGGGTTCATCTCTTCTTCAGTGCCCACGGCGTGCCCGTCAGCTATGTAGAAGAAGCTGGCGACCCTTACCAGCGCGAAATTGAAGCCTGCACCGCTTTAATTATGCGTACCCTTAACCGTCCCAATGCTCATACCCTGGCATATCAAAGCCGAGTAGGCCCGGTTGAGTGGCTGCGCCCCTACACCGAGGATGCGATCGCCACCCTCGCAGATCAGGGAGTAGACAACCTATTGGTGGTTCCCGTCAGCTTTGTCTCCGAGCACATCGAGACCCTGCAAGAAATTGACATTGAGTACCGCGAAATAGCAGAAGAGGCGGGGATTCACCACTTTCAGCGAGTTCCTGCCCTCAACACCCACCCGATCTTTATTAACGACTTGGCCGACATGGTGATAGATGCCCTCAATGCGCCTAGCCTCAAGCTCGACCAGATCGCCCGCCCTGAGAAAAAAGTCAAAATCTACCCCCCCGAACGCTGGGAATGGGGCATGACCACCGCCGCAGAAGTGTGGAATGGTCGTATCGCCATGCTGGGGTTTTTAGCCCTGCTGGTGGAGTTAATTAGCGGTCAGGGACCGTTGCATTTTGCCGGGTTGCTGTAGAGTATGGCAACGTCTCGACTGACCCAACAGCTCAATTTCATCTTAGAAATTGACAAGCTGAAGCAGGTTTTGCGGCAAACGAGGTTGACCGATGGGTCACGGCGAGAAAATAGCGCAGAGCACTCATGGCACTTGGCGATGATGGCGATCGCCCTGCAAGAATATGCACCCATACCCGTGGATTTGCTGCGGGTGTTAAAAATGCTGTTGGTGCACGATGTGGTAGAAATTGACGCAGGCGACACCTTTGCCTTTGACATGCAAGCCAACCAAAACAAAGCAGCACGAGAACAACACGCTGCCACTCGCCTGTTTGGGTTACTGCCAGACGATTTGGCCATCCAACTGCGAGCGCTCTGGAACGAGTTTGAAGCGGTCGAAACGGCAGATGCCCAGTTTGCCAAAGCGTTAGATTGTCTCCAGCCCTTTTTGCACAACTGTCAAAACCAAGGGGGCACTTGGAAAGAGCATGGAATCACCCGCGATCGCGTGCTTTGGCGGATGCAAGCGGTTCAGTATGGCGCACCTGCCCTGTGGGCAACCGTGCAACATCTGATCGATGAATCAATCGAGCTGGGCTATCTTCAATAGACCTCCTGCCTGAATCGTTTCCCGGCGAAGCCGGGAAACGATTCACGGCCTCAAAAAAGCATTTATGCAGGAGGTGTAATCATAAGAACACCGGATTTCTTGGATGAAATCGCCAAGACTACAGGGTCACGCAGGCTGACACGAGCACCCAATCTTCTTCCAAAAACTCCTAACGCTATGGATGATTATTATTTACTATACGAAAAATATAAAGACTGCTCTATGGTTCCACCTGATACCTACGTACGCAATCTCGTGCTGGCTGAACTGGTCAGCCCTGTAGAGGGTGCCGTAGTGGAATGTGGGGTATGGCGGGGTGGCATGATTGCTGGCATCGCCGAGATTTTGGGCAATGACCGAGACTATTACCTAGTCGACAGCTTTGAAGGATTGCCCCCAGCCCAAGAAATTGATGGAGCGAGCGCGATCGCCTGGCAGCAAAACACCCAATCGCCCCTTTATTTTGACAATTGCGCGGCAGCGATCGAGGTGGCTCAGGCAACCATGCAGCGTGCCGGGGTACCACGGGTACACTTTGTGCCGGGATGGTTTAACGAGAGCCTAAAAGAGTTTGAGGTGAAAGGGGCGATCGCTGTGCTTCGCTTAGACGGAGATTGGTACGACTCCACAATGGACTGCCTCAATTACCTCTATCCTCAAGTTGCCTCTGGCGGATTAATCCTGGTTGACGACTACTATGTTTGGGATGGATGCAGTCGCGCAGTTCACGATTATTTTTCTAAGCATCAGCTTGCTGCCCGCATTCACCAATTTGATGGGGATGTCTGCTACTTTCTCAAGCCCTAAAACGCTAGGTCGATCGGAGGCTTGTGCTTGACGCACATCCTACACATGAAATCAGCAACATCCACAAAAAATTAACATGGTTGGGTGATGGCTTGGGCACTCCGCGCCCGACCCATCACCCAAACGCGTCAGTCTTATCCTTAGAATTGCAAATTGATTATAGCCATAGTCATAAAGCTTAGGACATGCCAGCGTCATTCCCGCGCAGGCGGGAATCCACCCCCGCACCTATCGAGCAGATGGATTCCCGCCTGCGCGGGAATGACAGGGAGGCGTCCTATTGATCATGGCTACCGC
>JBBQFG010000027.1:0-30337 GCA_038321765.1 Elainellales cyanobacterium | reverse complement strand
TGTTGCTACATAGAGATGGGGTGAGTGGGGGCGATCGGGCTTATGTGAATGAGAGGAGCGATCGCCAAGGAGTTGACTGGGAGCGGGAGGCATCTGCGCTCGCTCTCTAATGTTCTGGGTGGGCGATCGCTGCCACGACATGTTGTATTGATTAGCTGCCTTACAATAGACACTAGACCTTAAACATTACAAAGCAAGCCATGAACACGGCGGACAGTTCCTCAATAGATGATCTGGAATCGGCAGTTTTGGTACCTGTGACAGAGCTACAGCGTCAGCTTAACGAGTCACTTAATCAACTATCGCCGTGCCAAACTATGCAGCATCAGGCTAAATGGCAACGGACGCTTGCAAGTTGGAACTATAGCTGAGACTGGCAACAGGTGAGTCATGAGGTTGTCAAACCTAGTTTAGAGAACAGTGTTTCAAATCTATGAACCCAAGTATGATCATGTAATGCCCGTTGATACCCTGCCTCACGTAATTTTTCGGCTTCACTAGGATGAGCTAGGTAAAACTTCGTCTTGTCTATCAACTCATCAGGACAGCGATAGGTATCAATTTCTTTCCCTAGCTCATAAAAGTCTGCAATTTCATTGGTATAGCCTGTCAAATAACAGGTGCGACACATGGGGGCTTCAAAATCTCTTAATCTCACATGTGGAATAAGTTTTGAACCGGGTCGCCCGTCTGCCCATACGTTACTGAAATTTAGAATGACTTCATAGTTAGCAAATGTTGGGCAGATATCATGAGCGAATCCACATGCTGACGAAACAAATTGAGGCATTAGTTGGTGAGTCTGTCTTTGATACAAGAATTGATTGAATGTCCTCAAAACACCGCTAACGATTCCTTCAGATTTGAAGTTGTTGAGAGCAGCGTGTCCATAGCTTTCAAGGCTACTTGGTCTGGGCGATCGCCGTCCTAAATAATCTCCCTCCTCTTGCTCTGTAGTCGTTATGGAGATGTCTTGAGGAGGTTCATACTTCCAACCCTTGCCGTAAATATGAACCGGGATATCGTGATGGATGAGTTGGGCAAGTAGGCGATCGCGATCGGCATAGCGTTGACCTACAAAACAAGCTTTTGTCTGGCGAGTTACACCAGACACGGGATGATATATAGCTGGATCAGCTCCCATCTGCACCCAAATAGGATTCGCTCCAACGGTGAGATAGCGCGATCGCGCCTCTTTTTCAGTGTGCCAGGAGATATTGACTTTAGCGGCGATCGCAGCTACTAACTCAAACTGATAAATACTGTTGCAGTAAAAGTTGACCGTGGGAACTCCTAGTCTGTGAATGTCATCAAACCCATCTGGATCAAAGTGGGAGTTATAGAAATAACTTAAGAAAAGATCAATAGGCTGCTGCTGATGAGCCTGCCGCACTTCATTCACAATTTTTTGAGTGATCTGAGCGCGAACTTCTTGTTCTTGTGAAGTGAAGTTATTTGGAATTTGCATAAAGCGGCTAGCGGGCAACAAATCAACTTGAGACTCAATGATTTCATGCCCTAACTGCTGCAATGCCGGATGAAAATTGCTACTCCACAACCTACCATAATAGAACTTGGGGTTAATTGAGTGCCGAACTGCCGTAAATACTCGCATAAATTCTATTTAGTGCGTGAGGCAAAACCATCAACGTATGGATAACGAGAGCGAATTTGACGGACTTGAAAATTAGCTTCAGTTAAATACTGAACAATTTGATTCCATCCATCTTCACCATTATGACTCTCAAGAAAAATAGCGCATTCTTTCGGAAGATAAGGAATTATTTTTGGAAGAAGTAAATTTTCCTCCCCTTCAATATCTAGTTTCAAAAGAAGGCTGCTAGTTTGTAAGTGATTTATGTAATGCTGTAAGTTAACAGTTTTAACTCGATAGCTATCCTTCGAGTTTGAATTCTCAACTTGCAGGGAACCTGTATTGCTGCACTCAGAGCGAAACCAGGCTTCTCCATCTTCTTTTGAAACAGCAGCTTCTAGAAGAGAAATATTTAATTTATTAAGTTTTAACTGATGATAAATGTAATTTATATTATTTGGATTAGGTTCAAAAGCAATCACTTTAGCTGTGGAATAAGTATGTGCAGCAATTAAGGAGAAAAGACCAATATGAGCACCACAATCTAAAACAGTTTTTGGGGTAAATGGAACAAGAGTGAGATCATAACAATCCTCAAGAAATATCTCTTGAAATGAGATAAGATGACCCAAATCACTTGGATTTAAGTTGATTTTTACACCATGCATAGTATGTGGTTGAATTACTAAGCTTGGAAATAGCCGTTGACAAATTACAGAAATTAAATCTGAAGAGTCAAATGAATGCCCTCTGGCATAACCTAACACCAGTAATTTGAGAAAATCGATTGGTGTTGATGCTGGTCTTGTAAAAGCAAGAATTTGATTCAAACGACTCAATTTTGTCATGGTTCTAATACTAATGCCGATTGTTAGAGACAGTTATCCAAGGGTGACGTAAGGGACGAGTAACTGTGGCTAGAATTTCTGCAAGCGAAAAACCCACAAGATTATAGCTCCAGCGATAAAATTTGGAAATAGATGCACCTTGTGGACAAAAATTCTGATTCCACTCCTTAAGACGCTGAAGTTCTTTTAATGCTTTTTCTCGGTTTAACAAGTGAAGAGTACGAATTACTAGAAATGTTGATTCCTCAAAAGCTTGTTTTCGTGGAATAGTCAGCAATTGAGTTTCTTCTAACTTAAGCACTGCATTCCACATAACTTGTAATCTTGCTAATACAAGCCGTTGAGGAGCTTGATAGACTGCTTGTTCAGAACTCCATTGTCGGTAGATAGACCAAGCATCAGGTGTTGCACGAAATCGTAATCCCTCCAAAAGTAGAGGGAAATATAATCCATAATCTGTGCAGTTTTTAAGCGATTCATTCCATCCTCCAACAGAACAAATTGCACTGCGGCGGAACAAAAATGCAGTTGTGTTGGGGAACTGCCAGCGAAATCCAGCACACCAGGAATCGTTGTAACCTTCAGCTAACCGTTTATCAGAGTTGATGTATTCTAAATCTCTATAAAAAGTTGCTTCTACACTGCTATACATAACGTCTGCTTGCTCAGCCAACATCATCTGCTTTTCGATTTTGTCAGGTGCAAGCTCATCGTCAGCATCAAGATATTGCAACCATTCCCCTTTACTCAATCCAGTCAGGCGATTACGAGCACCATTTTGCCCCCGATTCGGCTCGCTTATGGCTTGAATCACGTTTCCAAACGACTGAATAATTTCTAAACTGCGATCGCTAGAACCATCATCTAAAACAATGATTTCTTTAGGCTCCCATGTTTGTGCCAATGCTGTTTCAATCGCACGACTCACCCAGGCTTCACAGTTATAACAGGGAATCAGAATACTAACGAGAGGACGTTCCATAAAAACTATCAGATTAATCTTTCCAACCTAATTTTTCGGCTAAATGTCTACCTGCGCTTTCTAAGGTTAGGTATCGATTACGACAAGCTTCCACACCAAATCGTAGTGATGTAACGTCTTCAATCGACATAGCCAAAGCACGCTGAACAGCACCAATCCAATCATTGTGACGAACAACTAAACAATTCACTCCATCTTGTAATTCAATATCGTATTCCTCAGGGCAATCCAAAATAGGAATAGCTCCCTGCAGCAAACTTTCTATTACACGATGAGTCTTACGTTCATATCCTGGAGGACAAAACGAGAAGTCAGCTTGACTCAAAATGTCAGCCCACTGAGATGGAGGAATAGTGTCTGTATTAATTTGTCCTGATAAGTCAACGTCGCCTGATCGTTCCATCCACAAGATAGAGGCTTGATTAGAGTTTTGTGTGTTTTGCCGCTTTAGAAAGTCTTGCAAATTAGTTAGAACTTGAACCTGTGATGCCTGCCTTAAATACTGACCCACCGTTTCTATAATCCGCTTACGTTGAAGTGGCATCAAGTTACCAGCAAATAGTAACCGTAGGAAACGGCTGAATTCAGGTCGCCAATTTTGCGTAAACATTTTGTATCGTAAATCAACATCCTTCAAAAAATATGGATTCACAAAATAACCAATTTTTGATGCTTTTGCTAATCCCAACATTGGACGCGACCGAGTAGATCCTCCTCTCACGATTATTCGAGATGGATAGGTCAACAGCAGTTTATACTTGGCGATCCCTGCAATATCACTGTGCAGATTTCTAAACCAGCCGTACTCTTGCAAGCAAGTACTCCAAGCAGCAATCTGTTTAGAATGGTTTATCCATTGCCTTAGATGGTCAGGACACTGAGGAGGGGTATGTCTGATGTCATAAAAGAGGATATCAACGACTGGAAAGCTGTGACGATCGCCAACAACTTCAATGTCTAAATCAGAAAAAAGCCAGGAATAATATTTTATCTCCGCTACTCCAGGTGATTCCGGTTGAGTCAACAGCCCATTTAAGTTAAGTTCTGATTTGATAGAAACCTTGAATCCTGACAACACCAGTGTTTTACAAATGAGATAACTCAATCGATCAACGCCGATTGAGTAGAAGCCAAAATGGACAAGAGAGGTTTGCATTGAGTGATAAATTTGAGCTTGTATGAGCCAAATCGTTAATGAATTTCAGCTAAGGCTGGTGTTGCCAAACCATAAAGTTGTACATTGCTAGTTGTGGCGTTGCAAATGGTTGAACAACATCATGAAGCCATCCCCATTGTTTTGGTTGTTTACAGATCAGACTTTCATAAAGAAACGGAACAGTCAGGGTAATTCCGTGTCGAGATATCTGTTTAAACTGTTCTGTTTTCAGTAACCAGATGAATTCATTGATGGGTCTTTCACCGATGTGGTTTGCTTCATCATCGGTGCGAATGAAGTATCCTCTCAGAAGGAAACGAAGACGAGAGGATAGGTGTGCCAAATTGGGAAGGCTGATTCCTAAAAATCCTTCGGGTTTTAATACTCTCTGTATCTCTCTCAAAACTGTTGTTTGTTCAGTCCAGGGAAGGTGTTCTAGAACATCTAGCAGAAGTACAACATCAAAGCTATTGTCATCAAAAGGCATCTTTTTGACACTACCCTGTCGCACAAACTGACTTGAGTAGTTTAAATCTAAACCTATTGCAGAGCGACCTTGCTCTTGTAAATCCTCTACGAGCAATCCTTCACCACATCCGGCATCTAAAATCTTCAAATCTTCTGGTAAAGATGCAAGCCACTGCTTTACCAACTTCATTTTGATTTGATAGCTGAAGTAGTAAGGATGACTTGCATCCATATTGCGGTGATAATCACCCCTTGTTGAATATCGCCAATCTCGATAACTGGTCTGATCGACTCGAAGTTCATCAACCACCTTAAATCTCCTTCACTGGGACAAGTTCATGAGTTTGCTGTTGTAATGCTGACAGCCAATGACGTACAGATGTTTCATCAAATTTAGGGACTAATCCTAAGCTAGGATGGGTATTACGATGATGTGCGAGTGAGATTAGTAATTTAGCTACTTGTATTTTTGTTCTTCCAGTCCAATTTCTCCACTGCAAACGTTGTAGATATTGCTGCATAGTCCTTTGACTTTCAACAGTATAGTTACTTCGAGTATTTGTTTTTTGGTTAGAGTGTAATCGAAATATCGCTAGAGGAACGGATATGAGTTTGAACTTAAAATGGCGATCGCAACATCGCAGAAAAAAATCGTGATCCATTGCAAAATGTAGATCCTCTGTCAAGGCACCTACCGACTCCCAAACTTCTCTACGCCAAAATGTTGAATGCTGCCCTAAATAAGCACATTGAGCCAACATGACTGACATATATGGATGAATCCCCACACCACAAGCTCGTGTACTGTGTAGACAGCTTGTCTGTTGAACATAACTAATCCATGCTCCAGTGATTAGGTCTACTTTAAGGTTATGGGCAAAGACTGAAGCTACTTCTAATAACGTTCCTGGCAAATAGAGATCGTCACTATTGAGCCATGCCATAATGTCGCCTGTACAACGAGCGAAACCCTTGTTAATCGCGTGGCTCTGTCCGTTGTCAGGTTCGCTCACCCAATAAGTTAGATATTGTTCGTATTTTTTGATAATCTCAACAGAATTATCAGTACTACCACCATCAATAATGATGTACTCCAGATTGGGGTAACCTTGCCACAAGACCGATCGAATCGTCTCTTCAATGAACTGTCCTTGGTTATAGCTCGGAGTCACGATACTAATGCGGGGCCACTCAGCGCCATCCGGCATTCGATCGCCCAGAGGTTCACTGTGTTCTATCCAAGGCAACCCGACTTTATCGGATGGGGGTGCTGGTAAATCGTTGAGAGTGAGAGCTTTGGTTATCAGTGGCATAAGTGCGATACGGAGTAGTTTTCCCCTTTTAGGCGATGCGACGCATTTCCCCTTTTAGGCGATGCGACGCAATTCTCCTTTTAGGCGATCGCCCAACATCACTTACTCATTCCATCTTTTGCCCTCGAAATCAGGACAGATCATGCCTTGTTTGAGCTAACTGTGTTTATAGCAAAACTTGCTTTACTCATTTATCCAGCACTAAAAGACCAATACAGGTTACTCAACACAGCGATCGCACTGCTCAGCCACAACATGACGTTACTCGATAACTTATAGACATTACTCGATCACGAGTACCCATTCACAAGGAACGCCTTCCCGTTAATTTGCAACCTATAAGGGTGCTGCGCCCAAAAATCCAGTTTTTTTTATTTGTTGCTCTATGCGATCGCCTTGAAACTACAAGAAAATGGGCTTGTCAAAATCTGCGTAATCTCATTGGGGCTGGGGATAGGCAGTGGCTTTATCCATTCCTAGATCTCGGCATAACCTAACCGATATTGGGTCAAGATATAGTTTTTAACTACCTCTACTGAACCCGTGAGTAATCTCGCTCGGAAACGCACTGAGATGATGAAAAATGGTACGTCAAGGCAAAGTCAAACGTACCCTACACTACTAATAGTCTAAAAGTTCTTGTATAGCCTTTGCTTTTCCTCTTTGAAATGCATCAAACATTAGCTTTTGCTCTTTACTTAATCGAAAACGATGATAACAAAGCAATAGCTTCATTCTCCAAGAAAGCTTATTAGGTAGCTTCCCTCTCAACGAATCTAAAACCGTGTGAGAATAGCTTATACCTTCAGCTAATTTTATTAAATAGTTTTCGCTAGTTCGGTGGGAAGGAAGTAGATGCAATAACTTAAGAGCTTTAAACTGCCCTGTTCCAAAACCAATATCACAAGCTGTAAACGCAAGATCGGAATCACCACAGGATGTTAATGCTTTACCTCGACGATCTAGCGCCAATCGTTTAGAATCTTTGCTGACCAGTTCAATATACTTTTCAGCAACTACCCGACGAACACATAAACCTGCGCCACAAGGTGTTGTTTGGTGTTGATGCAATAAGTTAGACCAATGGTCATGCTCAAACTGTCGAATTGCTAACAAACCCCAATAAGGCTTTGTCCATTCTGCTGGTTCCTCTTCAAACTCAGGCTCAATTTGCCCACCCCAAGCGCCGACGAGAGGATAGTCCTTACTGATGTGAAATGCAGCTTCCAGATATTCTGCGTCTAATACATTGTCATCGTCCACAAACACAATAATTTCAGCCTGAGCCTCTTTAATTCCCCTCAAACGAGCAGGAGTTAACCCTAATTGCTCTTCTCGAGTATGACGGGCATAAGGATGCCAACTGAGATCAATTTCTGAGGAAAGTAATTGCTCACTTGCGTTGTCAATGAGGAGAAGTTCCCAAGATGTATAATCAAGAGTTTGCTGTTTAAGAGCATCCAGTACTCTTTCAAGATAATCACGACAAGGGTTGTGTGTACAAATGACGACACTTAGATTTAAGATACTCATGAATTTTTAGAGAAGATATTGAGTCCTCTTAAGATCATTCTTTTAGTTACGGCTTTAAATATCAGCCATAACTTGTTCAACGGCATTTTATCAAAATCCCAAGAGTCTCTCAGAGCTAGATGTGTTCTCAAATACAACAAATAAAGCTCCGGATGAATGAGAGAGGGTGGTATTTCCTCAGTGCAGTTCAACTCTTGTTTAAGAAGAGGATATTTTTCTAAATGGGATTCTTTAACAAAGAGAAGCGCGTTTTGTGCATACCACCACTTCACCTTTTGATTTTGCCAGAATCTCATTCGCAAGCAATCTACTGGGATGTATCCCTTATGCTTAAATAATTCCATCCAGTACTCAAGCCACTGTGTATTAACGTGATCGTCACCGGGTTGGTAGGGAACAGCCGCAGAAAAGAGCACCACAGGAGCAAGGCTAGTCAGCAGTTCAACAAAATCCTCAGCATTCTCGTTAGGCAAATGCTCAGCGACCTCAAGAGACATTGCTAGATCAAATTCCTTCTCAAGTTTGATTTCAGTTCTTAGATCGTGAGAGAGAAAGTTACTTAGAGGAATACATAACTGACTAGTGTTGATGTATTCTCCATCCATTCCCAGGAAATCTTGGATACCGTTTTCTTGAAATACAGACAGCCAAGCTCCTAACCCACAGCCAACATCAACAACTCGCTTTGGTTGAAGCAACTTCATCACGAACGGCACAACTTCTCTAGCGGATTGTAGAGAACCATCATTCAAAGAGTTGAAAAATTGTTCAGTGTAGACCATAGCCTCAGATGTAATCAGGTTTTAATGATGTAAACTGTGCTATTAATTTGATAAATTCTATCAGCCAAATTATTGCCTGATAAGTAATCATGGATTGCCCTAGAACATCCATCCCAAATGTAGTAATCATCTATAACAATAATTCCACCCTTTTTTACCTTGGGGTATAAAAAATCTAAACATGACTTCATTGACTCATACCAATCTGCATCTAATCTCAATAGTGCAATCTCATTCTCCAAGTTAAAATTAGGTAAAGTCTCAGAAAACCAACCTTTTATAAGCTTGTAGCTTTCGACTCTAGCCATCTTCATCGCTTCATCTGCAAAGCTCATTTCGGCTGTGCAATTATTATAATAAGTAGAGCCATCCTTATTTTTTTGCCATTCAATTGCTGCTTTTCCATCAATCGGTTGAGCGGGAGGTAATCCTTCAAAGCTATCAAATAGGTAGTAATCTTTTTGATTACTTAATATTTCTGCCATTGCAGCAATCATTCCACCTCGCCAAACCCCACACTCAACAACACAACCTTTTATATGCTTAAATTTATAGCAAATTTCTAAATTATCTAAAAATGTCTGCTCTGGTGTCATGGTGTGATTCTTATACCGAGTATAGAGCTTGGTAAAATTCACTTTTGTAGAAGCTTGTACCAAGCTTTTCTTCAGCATTAAAATCCCAGAATTTCTTATCAGTTGCATAGAAGGAATGTCTCTATTCAGATTAGTTCAAGGATAGCTCTTCGATATTCCTTAGAATTGATACAGGAACAATGTAACCGTGATCCGCAGTATGGCTAAATGAACGCCCTGATGTAGGAGAATCAAATATTTCAAATGTGACTGCTTCTTTAACCCAATCTAAAGTTTCAGTATTATGGCTTCCCGCCCAAATAGAAACTAAATATTGACCAGGAATCAACGGTGGAAGTCTGATATTCATATCTGTAAAATGTTTGAAGTTGCAGTCAAGAAGGAAGCCCTCACTTTTAGGAAGGGCTTGCATAATAGCAATTCCGGTTAAATCTGTAATGTCAACTGCTAAAAATGCAGGCTTATGATTTGATCTAGACTCAATCAAAATTTCTAGATCTAGTTCAAGGTTGGGTTGTTTCCCAAGTAATTTCAAAGAAACTTTGGTAATCACTAAACCACTTTTTTGCTCATTAGAAGAACGAAACCATATTGAACCCTGGTTGCTCAAATTTCGCATCTCATAAGCTGTAATACATTCGGCTGTGCTACCTTGCTGAACGATATTTCCTTTATCTAGCATGATTGCAGTTGAGCAAAGTGCTCGAATTGCTGCCATATTATGGCTAACAAAGAGAACGGTTCTTCCTTGACTAGCTACATCATTCATCTTGCCCAAACACTTCTTTTGAAACTGGGCATCGCCCACGGCTAACACCTCATCGACCACCAAAATCTCAGGTTCCAAATGAGCGGCGATCGCAAACGCCAATCGCACATACATTCCTGATGAATAGCGTTTAACGGGCGTATCTAAAAACTTTTCGATTTCAGCAAAGTCGACAATTTCATCAAACTTGCGTTTGATCTCCACTCTGCCCATTCCCAAGATGGCACCGTTTAAATAGATATTTTCTCGCCCGGTTAACTCTGGGTGAAAGCCTGTCCCCACTTCTAATAAGCTGGCAACTCGACCCCTTATGCGGACTCGTCCAGTGGTGGGTTCCGTGATGCGACTCAGGATCTTGAGCAGCGTCGATTTTCCGGCTCCATTGCGCCCAATGATACCGACGCGATCGCCCTGTTTGACCTCAAACGACACATCCTTGAGCGCCCAAAATTCTTCTTGGGTGGAACGGGGCGATCGCGTCCCTGGCTGCATCAATCGACGACCCAGCGATTGCGCTCCAGTGGCGATCGTATCGCGCAGAGTGGTGTAGGGTTCGCGGATCTGATGGCGCAATAGGTACTTTTTGCTCAGATTTTCAATACGAAGGATGGAGTCTGCCATAGGGTTTCTCTGATGTTCTTTGGGGTTCTTTGGGGTTCTCCGCCTATATCACGTCTGCAAACGTGCGTTCATAAGCACGGAAGTACCAGACACCCGTAACCAGCAGCAGTATCACCAGTCCTACTGACCAGATCAATCCCGTTAGCGACAGCGTGGTATCTCCGCCCAAAATCGCCCAGCGGAAGCCGTCAATGACTCCCACCATTGGGTTTAAGGCGTAAAGCGATCGCCACTGAGCAGGCACAACGTTGCTGCTAAACCCAACTGGCGAAATGTATAAACCCAGTTGCACAATAAACGGTACAACGTAGCGAAAATCTCGATACTTTACAGTCAGCGCCGCCAGCCACAGTCCACCCCCCGTAGCAGCGGCGATCGCCAGGGCTAAAAATAGCGGCAGTGTCACGATGCGCCAACTCGGTACGTAGTCGTACCACACCATAAGCCCCAGCAGAATTATGCCCGACACCAAAAAATCAACCAGGCTCACCAGCACTGAACTGATTGGCACCAGCAACCGAGGAAAGTAGACCTTAGAAATTAAATTGGCATTGCTCACCAGGCTATTGCTGCTTTCTGCTAAAGCGCTGGCAAATAGCTGCCAGGGCAGCAGGGCAGCAAACACCAAAATGGGATAGGGCACATTTCCTGCTGGCAGTTTGGCAATCGTGCTGAATACCACGGTAAACACGACCATCGTTAAAAACGGACGCAGCAGCGCCCACAATACACCGATTGCCGTCTGTTTATAGCGCACTAAGATATCTCGCCAGGTCAAGAAAGCTAGCAATTCTCGATAGCGCCACAGATCGCGCCAATATTGCTGTTCAATCGATCCGGCTTCAATCACGAGTTCCGGTAGCTGAGCGGGTGCCGATGGGGAAGAAGCCGGAGCGCTAGGGACAATCAAGGTAGCCTCCTGCCCGCACGACAAAATCATCAAAGTCTCGATCTTGTTCGGCTGCGTCTACCAGTAGGGAGCCAGTATCATCCCAGCTCAAGAGCGCTCCACCCGCTGCTAGACTGTCAAAGCCGCTGCCAAATTGCACCCGCAGCGCCCGATTGGGGTTGCGATTGTCAACTGAGTAAAACGCATCTTCCGATCGCCCATTTAAAAACGATTCCAGATAAAAGGCATAGGGTGTATTTGCCTTAAATTCAAACTCGGCTAGGGGTTCAGGAACGGTGTTGCCGGGGGTGCCCAAAAAGTCGTTGGCTGTAGCTGTGCCTGCATCGGTCGTAAAACTAGATGGGGCAACCAGGGGTTGAGGAACGTCAGAGGGTTTTACTTCGGCCAATAATGGCGTTTTTTCACCCGTGAGTAGATTGATTACGCCAAAGGTCGATTGGTAACTGCCGCGTGACTCGACAAATTCAAATTCCACTACGGTATCTTCGGCAAACTGAATCCGTTCGTTGTCAAATGTTTCCTGTGTTTCCTGGGCGATCGCCGGAAGAATTCCTGCTCCCCAAACTCCGATGCTGAAACTCAACGCCAGAAACAGACCGCCTTTGCTGAGCCAATGATTGCGATTTTTCATGACATTTCCTGCTGCTTCACACATAGACCTAAATTGGAAATCGAAGCGTAGGGGCTAAAAAAGATTTTTTAGTGCAGCTTAGCCGTACGAAAAAAATTGTCGATAAGGGCTAATTACCAGCGCCGCCGATCGGGGTTGGGCTGATTGCCCAGTTGAATACGAGCCTGCTCTAACAGGGTTTGGGCTTGTTGCCGCAGGGTATTAAACCGTTCGCACTCGGCAGTTGTACAACTCTCAGCGCCCGATTCGGGAACCCGTGCAAACCGTCGAGGTCGATCGGCGATCGCCGCTTGCGATGCCACACAAGCCGCATAGGCTTCGTCTAAGGAATCTGCCAGTTCGGCGGCAGCGGTCAAGGTAGCAGCATCTAGAGAATTTGTGTTGTCGTCTAACACGTTTAGCCCAATTGGGTCCATCGCGTTAGTCCCGGTATTGTCTGACTGGTTAAGCTGGGCGATCGCCTCGGTTGACGTACCCAATAGCACCAGTCCGGCTGTCAAGCTGATCGCCAGTACGGTGCAGATTCTCCGGTATGTGGTGCTGATCGTAGCTATGAATTTTAGTTTGGGAGGCGCACTGGGCGCGCCTCCCAAACTAAAATTCATAGCCGGATTAAGCAACGCTCTCCGGTACTGGACGGGTGTTCGGTATAACATGACAAGTTCCTATTGGCGAGAAGACTTAAAGCTGAAACGACAGACCCACCCCCAACACAAACCGGGCACCATCCCCCGCACCTGTGATGTCTCGCAAAGCGGGCGTAATCACCAGCGGAAAGTCGCGGATGGGGGCGATCGACAGTCCAGCGGCCAGATCTTGCCCTGTCCATTCCACAATGGCGCTAACCGGACGCGCTACTCGCAAAGCTAGGCTACCAAACACGCCTACGGTGTCGGCATCGTCATTAAAATCGTCTTCGCTACGAAAGCGTCCGTTGCCCACGCCTGCCGTCAGCGCGACTCGACTGAAGGGCGTGTCTAAGTCGGGGTTCGTGCGAATAATATGGGTGACTGCGCCGTAAATTGAATCTTCAAAATCGACCTCATCGCCAATGGTGGCAAAACCTTCCCAGCCCGCTGCAACACTCCACCCATCGGCGAACTGATGGTGCAGCTTGGCATTAAAGCCACCCGTGCCAAAGTCTCGGTTGCTGCCAAAGCTGGCGATTGTGTATGACAGTTGCACGCCTACTGACTCTTGGGCATTGCCGAGTCCAATCCCCACACCCAGGGTGCCGTCAGAGGTGTCACTGTAGCGGGTGCGTTCTTGGAAACTGCCGCTAACAAATCCTCGAAGCTGATCGGCTCCGTAGCCAGAGGGGTTGGAAAGGGTCAGAGCCGGTGCGCCTTCGTACTCCGTCTCGGCTTCTGGGGGCTGTAAATTTTGCAGTTGCTGCCGCAGCGTTTCTACGTCTTCGGCTGGAGGAATGGCAGGGTTCTGGCTGGCAGGGGGGACGGCGATCGCTTCCCCTTCCAGTTGGCTCAGCAACTCAGTCGAACGGATGGAAACTGGATGGGTCGATGGGGGTTCAACTCGTGGCGCGGCAGCCGTAACGCTTGGCGTAGTAGCACTGGATGGCGAGTGGCTCACCAGAGGCTGACTGACGATCTGTTCTGGGGGTGCGATCGCGCCTGGTCCGATGCTGGGAGCAAGAGCAATGGGTTCAACCCCAGGGCTGGTCTCCAACGACGATTCGGCTGATGATATGGAGAGCGGCAGTTCGGCGAGCGATCGAGGTGAGGCAGTTGGTCGGTGAAACCGAGGTACACTCGACCAGCGTTCAGGCGGGGCGATCGCCTGTAGGGGTTCCAATGCAACAGCGCTGATGGATTCATCAAGCGATGGCACTTTATCCAGGGCGGGCGGTTCTTGTGCCGCGATCGCCATTTGGGGTAATTCATTGGCAGCCAAAGCTGCTAGCGTCCATACCGCCACCGTTCCAACGCGCATAAACCGTACTCTTTGTAGGGAACAAGATTGTCCCAGAAGTTACCCGCTTCTAGAACTACCCTATCGATACAAGCCCGCAGAATTGGCATCAGGATACAACGATTGCAGCGGAGAAAAGTTTACAAGTTACAAGGTCTAATCATCCTTCCTCTCCCGCTTCGGGTAGCTGGCTGCTTGGAACGAGTACGGCAAAGCCGTTGGCATTGCCTGCGCCTTGCGCGTACACCCTTCCTCCCTCGGTAGTCCTAAATTGGTAAGGATTTTTTGATGGGCGAAGCCCACCCATCAAAAAATCCTTACATCATTACCACTACCCCTCCCTCATCCTTCCTCCCTCATCCTTCCTCCTTTTCCTTCTTCTAAATCGTCCACTTCACCGCCGACGACGATATTGCGAATCCGGAGGCTAGGGCCACCACAGCCGACGGGCAAGCCGCTTTGCCCCCCTTTGCCGCAGCCGCCTGACTCATCCCAGAGAAAATCATCGCCGATCGCTTCAATGTCTCCCAAAGTAGTAAATACGTTGCCTGAAAGCGTCACATCGCGTACGGGTTCAGCCAGTTTGCCTTGGCGAATCATCCAGGCTTCTCCGGCAGTGAAGGTAAACATTTCGCCATTGGTCATACCGCCCATCCAGTTACAGGCATATACGCCCTCATCCAGACCGTTAATCAGATCTGCGACGGGAGTGGTGCCCCGTTCGATCCAGGTATTGGTCATCCGTACCAAGGGAGGGTAGTGGTAGTCAAGGCAGCGGGCATTGCCAGTGGCAGCTTCTCCCAGTTTTCCGGCTGTTTCACGCGAGTGGAGCCGTCCGACTAACACGCCATCGCGGATTAATTGGGTCGTGGTCGCGGGTACACCCTCGTCATCGTAGGCATAGCTGCCTCGGTGCCCGTTGGGGGCAGCTCCATCAAAAATTTGCAGGTCTGGGGAGCCAAACCGCCGACCCAAGGTCATCACTTCCATCAGGTCGGGATTTTCGTAGGTCATGTCGGCTTCGGAGAGGTGACCGAAGGCTTCGTGGACAAATAATCCCGTCAGGATGGGATCGATCACAACGGTGTAGGTGTTTCCTTTGACGGGGGGCAACGCTAGGGCATCGACTGCACGCTGGGCAGCACTGCGGACTTGCCTATCTAGCTGTTCCATGTCTTCGTAAGCCTTGCGAGATCCAGTGGTTTCGCGCCCCGTTTGTACCGTTTCGCCGTTGCGGGCAGTGGCCGCAAACCGCATTTCCATGTCTACCCAGGACTGCTCAATTAAAATGTCATCGGAAGTAGCCAGCACCATGTGTTGGATGCTATCGCCATAGCGTACGGAGGTGGTGGTAATCCGGTCGTCTACGCTACGTAGAATATCGGCATAGTGACTACACAGCTCCTTTTTGCGCGCTAAGGAAACATGGCGCGGGTCTGTGCCCATTAGCTTTAGGGGTTGACTGTCGTGGATAGCCTCTACCGCCGCTAGCAGGGTTTCTTCGTCGCCTACCAAGTGGGCAGCGGCGATCGCCTCTTCAATACATTCCGTCAAGCTGGTCAGTCGATTAAAGCTGGCAAACCCCCAACCTCCTTTATGACAAGCGCGCACTTGCCCACCAATGGAAATGCCCTCGCTCAAGGTTTCTACATTGCCGCCCCGCAGCAAGATGTCAGTTCCTTCCGATTCTTCTAGTCGAATGGATAAATAATCTACGCGAGAGCGGTAGCGGGCAATGCGATCGCTCAACAGATCTTGGGCGTTAATGAGCAGGGAAGTCATGCTGGCTCGTGAAAATCAGTAGTTGCTTTTATTGTGCAGCAGAGATGGGCAATAGAGATCAGCTAAGTAGATGGGCGTAATTAAACATAAAATTCTAAAAGTCTGTGTCGCCCGCGCAGCGGGCGACACAGACTTTTAGAAGCTTGTTTTTATTTAGGTTGAACTACTTATCGACTAGGATGAACAGGAGTTAGAGGGTAAGGCGTGCTGTAAAAACGTCTAGAAAACTTGATGTTTGTGATGAGTCAACCTTACGTTCTGTGATGTTTCCATGATGCGGCGATCGCTTCTTCTGCTATGTCTACTGACTAGTAGCAGCGCTGAGTTCCAACCTGTTCTGGCGGCAGAGCCAGAGCCACTTAGTCCGGTTGTTGCCGTGCTGCTAGCAGAGCCATTGGCGTTGCCGCTAGATTTGAGCCTGCTGCAACCCGGCGCTGTTCCTGCCGATCCAACAGTCGTCACGTCCAATCGAGTGAATCAGATTCGGCTAACGATTCCCAGCTTGTGGTGGGCAGATGAGCAGTTTGGCGGATCAGTGCTGATAGATTGGCTGGCCTATCCGGGTACAGATGGCACTCCCAAACGGGTGGACTTGGCGGTAAATTCTCAAGTCTGGAGCATCTACAACTACGTAGAGCGTTACACGTTTGTTAACCATCTGGGCACCTCTGCTGCGGACTACGGCTACAATTCCCGTGTATTTGATACCCAGGGTAAATTGCTGGCTGCTTATATCTGCGATTTTGGCATCGGTAACCCTGTAGTAGGTGAGGCGGTGGTTAATCGCTGCACCGTTTTTCTGGCATCTGATGCGCGCACTAGTTTGACGGGGCGACCCCGGACTGCCGCACCGTCTCCCACATCTGCCGATACTGCGCCACCGTAGCGGCAGGTAAGGGCAGCAAAAATTCGCTCTGCCGCAAAATTTTAGGGTCGGGTAAAAGCAGCGCGTTATTTTTTAAGCTATCAGGTAGGTCGGCTCGATTCAGTGCCACGATGGGCGAAGCGGCAGCGGTGAGCAAGGATATTTTAGTAGCTATCTCAGGGTTCCAGCAAAAGTCAATCCATTCCTCTGCTAAGGCGATCGCCTGACTAGATGAGCTAACGGCTGGTGAGCTTGTAGCTGATGAGCTAGCGGCTGGTGAGTTTGCAGCGGATAAACTGGCTGCATTAGAGGACCTAGCCGCCCCCTGAGCCACGTTAGCAGGGCGTACCCATAAATCTGACCACAAAATAGTACCTGAAGCGGGGGTAACTGCCGCGATCGCCGGATTGCGCTCCACAATGGGCAATAGATCGGTAGACCAGCCCACCGCTAGCCAGGTGTCTTCGAGGATCAACGGTTGCAGATACGCCTCGGAGCTATAAAACTTGACCTGCTGTTGCAGTGCCGTCAATTCCGACTGAAGGGTGGCGATCGCCTGCAAATTTTCACTATTGACCGACCGACCCAGCTTTTTAAGCGTCAGGCCAATCACAGCTCTGGCGTTGTCGGGTAACGAAATGTGCTGTTTTAGTTCCGGTCGCCACAGATCTGCCCAGTCTTGAGGTGTCCAACCCAAGGAGTCAAATTTTTCTTTATGGTAGGCAATAGTCAAGGTGCCCCAGCGGTAAGGGGCTGCCCACACCTGGCCTTGGGGGTCGAGATTGCCTGCCTGATCTCGCCGAACTAACGCTTGCCATTCAGGCGGCAATTGTGCCCAGCCGGACAGTTGCTCTAAGTCTAGCGGCTGCACCAAGCCTTGCTGAATGGCGGCTGTTAGCCAGCTATCACCCAGAGTCACTAAATCTGCCTGATCGGCAGCAGGAGAACGGGAGGGTCGTGGTAGCGACCCTCCCGAAGGAGTATCAGAAGGGAGGGCTGTAGACTCGTGATGCCAGCGCTCTAATAAGGCGAATAATTCTGCCAGTTGTTCCCGTGGCGCAAAGCTTAGCGTCGTTTTTTTGGCTAAGTGCTGACGAAAATCCTTCAGCAGTTGCGGAGGAATCGAATCCTTTAGAAATAGCACTCGCAAGCCTTCTGTAGAGGTGTTGCACCCTGCCAGCAGTTGCGTTAGTGCCAAAGCACCTGTTCCAAGTAGTAGCGATCGCCGTTTCATAGAAGAAAATTAGGGAAGACAGTCAGGGTCACGCGAGCAGAGGGGGGAGTGAGTTACAGGTCATCTAGCGAGATCCTTTACAATACTTGTGGCTGTTTGCGCTCTAAACCAAACCCTATTAAGTCAATCACACTAGGAACTTCGTCAGCAGCAGGACGTTGGTAGGTAACAATAGTACGCATTCGTAGGCCGGGAGCCACAAATCGCATTTGGTCTACCGCCACTGAACGGCTGTAAAACGTTGTCATTTCTAGGGTCTGGCGCGTGGGCTGGTAGGTAAATCGTCCGGCGATCGCCCCTGTTTCAGAATAGCCTTCATCGCGCAGATAAAATCCTTGAATCACTTCTCCTTGTGGCGATGTATCCACCTGAGCCGCCAGCGGCAAGAGGGGCATTGGAGCCAAACCATCCGGTTGGGTTACGTATGCGTCAGGCACAAACAGGGCGTGCAGGCTCATCGATACTTTTTCACCCGTTTCAGATTCAGTATCGAAAGCAATGGCAAAACCAGGACAGTTATGATGGGTGGCATCATCGGTTAACGTTAGCGTCATTCCAGCCAGTGTGCTACTAGCTGCTGCCGCCAAGATTTGCTGTTTTTCAACGGAATTGAGAGCCGATACTTGAAATTCTGTATAAGAGCGCTCTGACTCGTTTTTCAAAATAAAGTGATAAATTCGCTCGGTCTTCCACAGTCCGGTGCAGCGTATAAAAAAATCTTGGAAATTTAGCATCTTAATTTGAACGCGTATTGCAGCTACATCAACATTCTCTAATGAAAACCCTAACAGAACTTGCTTTAATTAGCGGGTAAACAGACGGTTACAAGCCACCACTACGATAGTTGTAGCTTTGCCCCAAAGCCCCAAATGGTGCCCAAATGGTGTGACTGCAGAGCTTCTAAGTAGGTGGGCTTAATTAAATACTAAGATACCTGATGTGCAACTTTCAATCCGCCCTCATCCCCCAACCCCTTCTCCCAAGCGGGGAGAAGGGGAGCAAGAGTGGCTCAAAGTCCCTCTCCGCACTGGGAGAGGGCTTAAAGCCTTCGGCATACATGAAAAGGGTGAGGGGGTTCAGGAAAGTTGCACATCGCGTTAAGATTCTAAAACCCTGCGCCGCCCGCTGCGCGGGCGGCGCAGGGTTTTAGAATCTGGTTTTTATTTAGGTTGAACTACTTACCCTCCACTATCACACTCAAATCAGAGCTTAAATTTCGTGCGAATCAGAACAAATCGCTACTTAGGTAGATATATAGCGGTAGCCATGATCAATAGGACGCCTCCCTGTCATTCCCGCGCAGGCGGGAATCCATCTGCTCGATAGGTGCCAGCGTCATTCCCGCGCAGGCGGGAATGACGCTGGCATGCCCTAAGCTTTATGACTATGGCTATAAATGAATCATTTGGGTGAAAAATTTTACATAAGTGTTGTAAAGGTTAAATGATTCAGGAATAAAGTAGGTTACTGCAAATTTATTTTTAATATAGATACATCAAACGCAAGGGAAAGACCTATCAGATGGATCTAATTCAGAAACAAATTGCCAGCTTAGACTCTAAAGTTGAAGCTCTGCACCAAATGATTGATGAGTTAAGCGGCAAAGTTTCTGAGTCACTGTCAGAAGTCTTGACGGAACGTAGTCAGCGTCATCCGTCGGACTCTGGCGTGGCGCGACCTAGCTTCTCATATCGCAGCAGTTTCGATAACAGCATGGAGCATAAGGATGTCTTAGCCGATAATGACTTCCTGGACTCTGATAGCCATAGTGGAGAGCGATCGCTCTCTCCTGAGATTCAGATTCAGCGCCTCACGGCACAGCTTACCGCCGCCTACAATCGCATTGCCGCCCTCGAAGAACAGCTCATGTCCAACCGAGTTCACTCGTAAAGCCTAATTGACTAGGATTCAACCAATGGCCTCCGGCGTGAATCGTTTCCCGGCTAAGCCGGGAAACGATTCACGCCCTCAAAAAAGCAGTCATTCAGGAGTTCTATTAGATGTCAAGAGAATAGTCGGGCTTAGGTAAAGAGTCCTTCTACGCCGTTAGCTTGGAGCCTTTTTTCTAACAGGGTTTCAACCGCTTGCAGTAGATCTATCTGTTCCCATCCGCGCAAGTGAGCACCGATCGAACAGCCCCCAGCTCCCACCCCCTCTTTAACGTAGCCTTGTTCGTAGGCGCGCAGAGGAGCATAGCGAGAATTAATAAAGCTTAGCTGGGTAGCGATCAGGGGAGCGTTGAGCAGTTGAGCCAGTCCTACAGTGTCTCCGGTCGGGTCTTCGGCCACCCATCGGGTTGTACCCACTACCACCTGCTCTGGTTCCCACGGCAATCCGTGTTGGCTACTCAAGGCTTGCATAAGGGCATAAACCGCTAGCATTTGTGTGCCACCTGCCAGTAAAACGCCAGCGGTGCGACTAGCGGCGATCGCCATTGCAGCCACCACAATTTGCATGGGATCGCCAACTGCTGCAACGACCTGGAGGGGATCACAGGTTGCGGGTAGCCCCGCCCGATTAAGACCCGCGCAAACGATCGCCCACTTTTGACTATGGTTACAGGCCGGGTGGCTGCTATTCACCTTTCCGGCAGCATCCCACCCCAGCCCCGTCAGCACCCCTAGCGCTGTTGTCGTGCCGCCCGCCACACATTCGCCCAAAATCAAATACCCCCCCGGCACAGTACTGGCTAGCTTTTTTCCCCAGTGCAGACCTTGATGCAATAGGTGCTTTACCACGGTCAGATCCAGCGCGGCACCTTGGCTGAGACACCGCGCTGGCATCCCGCCCAGGTTAACGCAGGGCACTGTCGGTGCTTGGGGTAGCCCCGCATTAAATAAGTAGAGAGGTAGCCCTAACCCTGCTACTACGGCGCGTGAGATTAGCGCCGGGGATGCTCCAGCCACTAGCGGCGGCAGCGGAAACTGAGGATTTGCCAGCACCCCGTAATAGAGAAACTCAGCATCGGCGATCGCCGTATATTGCCGATCATCTGGAGTCGCCCCCGCCGCCGAAATGCCAGAAATCAGACCTGTTTCTGTAAATCCCAGTACACAAGCAAACGCCACTGCTTGGTCTCTAAAGCGCTGGAGCCAAGACTGAGACAACTCTGACTGAGTGTAAATTTGAATCATGCGTCAGAGTATGTTTTAAAGGTCTGATCGTTAGTAGCAAAACGTTTTAGATCCCCCTAAATCCCCCTTAAAAAGGGGGACTTTGAATCTAGTTCCCCCCTTTTTATAGACGCGAAGCGGCTTCCCGAAGGGTAGGGGGCTAGGGGGATCAACAGGTGCCTAAAATCACAGCAGACCACTTTTCAAACATCCTCTTAGATCGCAACCGCGAATAAGCATCTGGCATTATCGTGACTACGGCTCTTCCATCAACACCTGTACCCAATTCGGCGGATTTGGGATCGGATTGCCCAGCCGAGGCAGTAACAGCCATGCCACCAAATGAACGGTAAAGAGATAAACAAAATCACTCAACAGCAGCGTTCCTACTGTTAAAAGCTGCACAGCCGTTCGGTTAATTTGACCCAGTATGCCAATATCCAACCAGCCCCAATCTACCAAAATTGTTACCATCCATTCCATTAGGTCGGCAATCCGGTCGGTTAGATAAATCCACAGGTCTTCACCTAGAAAAATCGACAGCAGCCAGACTCGAAAGAAAAAACTAATCGTAGCAATGAGGGTGCCAATGCTAATGGAGACCATCCAGGGTGACTGCCGTTTCCATAACGCGCCAAGCTGTACTCCCAATAGCCCATAGGGCACCAGAAACAGCAAACTCAGGTAAGGCCCCATTAAGATCGACAACAACAGCCCCGTTACGAGCAGGCACATCCAGGCAGCGCGCTGCCCCCAGCGCAGGTACACCAAGGCGATCGGCGCGGGAAACAAAATTCGCATCCAGGGTACCAAACTGAGATAATAGCTGGCCAACCACAAAAGGCTAGCAGTGCTGGCTAGAAATGCTGTTTCTACCAGCGACAAAGGAGCCGGAATAGTCTGAACCCGCAACGGCATTGGCTCTGCTGCGGCATCGGGTGTACTATTCAGCTCGGCTTCCATAGCTAAGAACTCAGCATCTAGCTCAGGCGAAAGTCCCTTTGTGGGTTCTGACGCAGCAGACGACTCACCCTGAAAATCGCCGCGATCGCCCTGGTTTTTATTCACTGCATTATTAATAGGGAAACGATCTGAAAATTTGAACAACTGCCCACGTTAACTTCATTCAATCTCATTTAACCTGCTGCTGAGATGCCCCGGCGCAGGTCGTCGTAGGCGGCATAAACGCCTTTAACGTTGTACCAATTGAGAAATACCCGTGCCAGCTCTAATGCTAATTGAGGCTTCCCTTGGTCAATGAGCCACTGAAGCAGCGGTGCTAATGTTCGTTCGTTAAGCTGCCCGCCCAGCGACAGAACGCCCCATAAAATGCGGTGCAGCCAGGTCATTTGAATCATCAGCCGGACATCCCAAGTGGGATGTTTTTGGTAAAACAGCACCCCCATTCGCCCGCGCTGAATTTCTTTGTCGATTAGGTTAGGAATTTGGCTAAGGGCAAAGGGCGGATGCCAATGATAGCCAACGGCATCAGGGCATTTGATCAAGGTTAAGCCCAATTGTTTGAGCCGCACCCCCAGTTCTAAATCTTCCCAGCCGTAGAGCTGAAAACGCGTGTCAAACAGGCCAGCTTCGTCAAGCCAGTGACGGGCGATCGCCACATTTCCGGTGGCAAAATAGGCCGCCGAAAAATCGGTGACTTTAAATGGTTCGGCAGTAGGGTGGTCGAAGTTGCAGGTGTTGATGACTCGACCATAGGTAAACAGGCGATCGCTGCCCAGTCGCTGCTGTCCATTTTGCAAGGCATCGGCATGAGCCTGCAAAAATCCCTCAGTGACGACCAAATCGCTATCAATAAAAATAATCGTGTCGCCTGTAGCGGCCTCTACACCCAAATTGCGAGCCGCCGCTGGCCCCTGATGGTCTTGCTGCAACACGCGCACATGTGGAAAAGCAGAGTTATGTAGCCAATCAACCGTGCCATCAGTAGAGCCATCATCGACGACTACGACCTCGTAGCCGACCACTCCCCCATCTTGACGGAGTGCTTGAGCCTCTAAGGACTTTAGACACTTTTCTAAAATAGGTTTGCGGTTGTAAGTGGGAATAACGACGCTAAAAAACACAGTTTTTGGGAAATTACAGTCCTAGTCTAGGATAGTGAATTTGTGCAGATCTTGGGTTCAAGTCAGGCTATGGAACCAATACCTCTGGCTAGGGATTTGTTTATCTTGAAATCTATTTATCTAGAATACGAACCCCGACAACAGGAGCGTTGAAGCGGTAGGTCGTTCCCTCTAACTCTAAAGGGGTACCCACCTTAACCTTGCTATTACCTAACACAGGGCCATCATCTGTCACTTGCGCTTCGCCCGATAAGGTAATCAGCATGTCAAGCGTGTAGCTTAGCTCAGGGCGAGGATCAGGCTTAGCCACTACAGACCCGTCAGGCTGGGGCACGGCTACCGTTCGAGGGAGCGACTTCACCGACACCACGTCCAGTTCTCCATAGGGTTGATTGCGGATAATTACGTTCACTTTTTTTGCATCTTCCATGCTCTTCAGCAGCGCTGGAGGATCACTGACCGTCAGCCCTCTGACAATAGCATCTACCTCAACTAGCTTGTTTTCTACTCCAATCTGCGCCACCGATGAACCAGACGTGCCCGGAAACAGAAAAATTCCACCGACTACCAGCAAGAGTACCAGCGCTGCTCCTAAGTCAAGAATATTTACTTTGCCAAAGAGACGCCCTTGCGAGTCCAAAATAGCCATTTACTTCCACTCACTGAGAGAATTATCGATTTAAGTTCCTTGCTTTTGGTAAGTAGGTGGGCGTAATTAAACATAAAACCCTAACTTCTGCGCCGCCCGCTGCGCGGGCGGCGCAGAAGTTTAGAATCTTATTTTTATTTAAGTTGAACTACTTACGTTATCTGCAATGTTGCAAGATAGACCTACGCGAAATTCTACAAGGCATCGGGCTTTCTGTGTCTACATCTTTCTGTGTCTACATATAGCAATCCCAAATGGCGATCTGTGCAGAACTCCATTCCACTGGGCACACTTCCCATTCCCCTGGGCACACTTCACTGGTGGCAAGTAGATAGGCCTGATTAAATATTAAGCATTAAATATTAAGCATTAAATATATAAGCTCCTAAAGCCTGCTGCTGTCCGATGTGTAGGCGGTAATCTCATTGCTCTCCCTCAGCAACATTTTTATACTCCTTACGTCTCTCAACTCAGGCTCACTGCACACTGCTTTTTTACTTGCGCTATGACTAACTTTCTTGGCTCTATGGCTGGTCAACTGCGTCGCCGCTGGATGTACGGGTTGCTCTCGATCGCGATGGCAATCAGTCTGATCGTGTTTACCCCTAGCCCCTCTCAAGCCGTGCCCCGCTGGCTAGAATTACTTTTTAGGGGTGTGCAGATTGTTCAGCTATCGAACGTTTCTGATAGTCAAGAAGTGCAACTGGGGCAACAAATTAACCAGCAGTTGACCACTCGGCAGTTTCGCATGTATACAGACCGTAACGTGACTGACTACGTAACTCAGATTGGCCAACGACTGGTTCCAGCTAGCGATCGCCCCAATATTCCCTACAGGTTTCAAGTTGTAGATAGTGCCCAGATCAACGCCTTTGCGACTATGGGGGGCTTTGTGTATGTAACCACTGGCTTACTGAGGACTGTCGATCAAGAAGCCGAACTTGCGGGTGTTTTAGGGCACGAGATTGGTCATATTGCCGGACGCCACGCCGTGAGCCAGATGCGGGAGCGAGCCGTGGCAGCAGGTGTAGCAACAGCAGCAGGATTGGATCGTAACCAAGCCGTCAACATTGGCGTAGAACTAGCGCTTAGCCGTCCTAACAGCCGCCGCGACGAGTTTGAAGCAGATGGCACCGGATTGACAACGATCACCACGGCTGGCTATGCCCCCAGCGGTATTGTCACATTCCTGGAAAAACTGGGCACTCAGCGTTCTGTTCCGGCGGTTTTGAGCACCCATCCGGCGACCGCTGACCGAATTACTCGTTTGCAGCAGCTTATCGATCCAGCCACTGCAAACGTTGGTGATGGCTTGGACATGGCAGCGTATCAAGCCCGGATTCGACCATTGCAAAGCACCTAGTCCAGCTTAAGTTAAAACCCAAAATCCCCTATGTTTTGTTGGTAGTTATTGAGGTAAGGATTGCGTACAAAATAAAACCTAATCTTTTTTTGGAAGTGGGGGGCGGCGCCCGGCCCCGCCAAAAAGAATAAAATAAGGTATTTTTTTTATCTTTAAAAATATAATACTTTTTTACTTTCTCCCGCCCCGCCCCCCCCCCCCCCCCCCACTTCCAAAAAAAGATTAGGTTTTATTTTGTACGCAATCCTTATCAATTTAGGACTATCCGCTAAAGGACTAGTTGCATGGATACATTTGCAATTTTGCAGCAGACTCAGCGTCAGCGCATCAGCGATGGCAAAACGGTGCCTATCTTGAGCGGCTGTGAGGCATCGACTCGGCTGCTGGTGCTGGTCTGGCCTCAATTGGGCGATTTTGATAGTCTTGAATACGCTTGGTGGCTGCAACGGGAGTCTAAACAGCTATCGTCTACTGGTGTAGCAATCCGAGCTGTCGGAATTGGCGATCGCGCCTCTGGTCAACAGTTTTGTCACTTTACTGGATTTCCTGAAGACTGGCTGTTTGTCGATCCCCAGGCAAATCTGCACGAGCAACTTCAGCTATACCCGGGGCTGTCAGTAAAGCTAGCGAGATTATCGACCGCTCAAAATGCGTGGCTGAATCTGCTCTTGATGTGCGCTGGGATTGGCAGCCCTGGCACGTTAGCAGAAGTCTTTCGTGGCTATAGAGGCGATCGCCAGGCTCCTCAGCTTATTCCAGATGAAGCTGTAGTCAACGCTCCGCCCTTACCTGCCTTCAAGGGATCAATCTTTCAAAGGGCAGGCGGCAGACAGTTTCAGCGACCCTTTGAGCTAGCGACGTTGAGGCTTCGCAACATGGGCGAGGTGCTCAGCCATTGGCAGACCTATGTGCCCGATGCGGCGTATCTGACACAGCGCGGCGGCACCTTTTTGTTTGATTCTCAGGGGACGCTACTTTACGAACACCGTGATCCCGGAATTTTGGGATTTGCCGCCAATATGAGCCAACCCCTCTCGTTTTTAACCCAGTAAGTAGGTGGGCTTAATTAAATATGAGATTCTAAAACCCTGCGCCGCCCGCACAGCGGGCGGCGCAGGGTTTTAGGGTTTTATGTTTAATTACACCCACCTACTTAGCTATAGGGGCACTTGGGTGGGAACCCCAACAGCGCGGGGAAACTGCAAGGGCGTGGGGGCTACTTTCCGCAGATACAGGCAATGTCGCGTGCTATGAGAAAGGGGAGTCGTGAACTGCGCCACATACTCAAGGGTGCCGCCTAACTGGGCGATCGCAAACCCCAGTACCTCCTCTTCATCCGCCGTCCATTGACCGCGATAGAGGATGGCTAATCCATTGACTTTGAGCAGTGGCAGAGCATATTCAGCACAAACCGTAGCTGGAGCCACCGCCCTCAGTAATGCAATATCGTAGGCTTCTCGGTGGTGACGTTGCTGCCCAATTTGTTCAACGCGCTCGACCAGAGTCTTAGCATTGGGTAGATTCAAATCAGCTAAAAGTCCATCAATGAAGGCAATTTTCTTGCGGGTTGAATCTAACAGAGTAACCACTGCGTCTTGCAAGGCGATCGCCACAGGAATACCGGGAAACCCAGCACCTGTTCCAATATCGATCACGGTAAACGGGCGGGCAGGGAGTTGCCCCAAGCCTGAGAACCGCCCTGAGGCTAAAACATCAGGCCGTAGGTCTGGATCTGGCTGTAACTCGGAGGCGGCTTCCAAGTCTGGTGCAGATGCCCCTAACTCTGGAGCTTGTTCCTCTGCAATTTGCCCTTCTGGAACTGGAACGTCCGCGTCCTGTTTGGCGATCGAATGCTCACAGGCGTTATCCCAAAGCTTGATCTGCCGATCCGGTTCTCCCAGAAAGGGCACCAGTCCGCTCAGGGAGTCCCACAGGTGCTTTTCCCAAAATTCCGTGGGTTCAGTAATTCGAGTCAGGTTAAGGCGTTGATTGCCTTCTAAAATACTGGCGTATAGCTGCTGGAATTTCTGGTGTTGCGCGGCCTGGGGTTGCCACCCTAACGTAGATTGCCAGACCTCCATTAACGTCGGTAAATCTACTTGCAGGTTTACAGATAGGTTAAGTTGCGGATTTATTTGTGGATCTAACGGCAGCTTTGGCACCCTATTATCTGGCATCATTCGCCAACGCCCTCTGGTGCAACCCCTACCAAGCTGGCTGGGTTGACTGCATTTAACTCACCGTGATTCAGCGTCCAACAGCGGTCGGCGATCGCCGCCAACTCGCTAGCATCATGGGATACAACCAGCAAACACCAATCTTTTTTCAGCGTTGCCAGCACGCTAGACAACTGCCGCCGCATTGACCAATCCAACCCGGCTGTGGGTTCATCTAACAGCAGCAAAAACGGCTGCCGAATCAGTTGAACCGATAGCGCCAATCGCCGCTGCTGGCCACCGCTCAGGTCTCGGGGCGAGGTTTCGAGCGATAAATGAGACAGCCCCACCTCTTGCAACGCCAAATCAATCCGCTCTTTGCCCAACTCTGGATGCCCCAGCCTCAGTTCATTTAAGATTGTGTCTCCACAAAAATGGCGTTCGGGAAACTGAAACACCAAGCCACCCAGTTCGCGCAGGTGGTCGGGCAGTAATTCTTGATCTCGCCAGCGGATGCTTCCCGACGTTTTTTTGGCCAAACCTGCCAAAATTTCTAGCAGAGTGCTTTTGCCTGAACCGCTAGGTCCAACAACTAAGCCCATTTGCTGAGGAGCCAATTCTAAATTGATGGATTTGAGAATGGCTGTGGGCGTAGCAGGGGGATGATACGTTAGGTTTTGGATGTGGAGCATTGGAAAAGGGAAGACAGAATATGAATTTGGGGAAACAATTTGGGCAGCAGTAGGCCACTCAGATCTGGTTCAGTGGCTGACCAACCTGCTCTGCTATGTTGCCAAACCTTTAAATCAGCAGTGTGCCCAGCCTGGAACTCCCTTAGAGCGATCGCGTCGTGAGAAATTATGAGGATAGCCCCACACCTCTGCCGCAGAATCGTAAACTTGGTTAAGTGATTCAGACGCTTCATGGAGGCATTGAATGTCTGCCACAATTGCTTGTTCTCAAAACTCTAACGCGTTTCAAACATTCCCTAACTCTTTCTCGAAGGTACCCAACATGCGGCGGATAGTGGCAGCTATGGTCAGTGGAATCGCGATCGCCTGCACTACATTTTCTCTGCCAGCGCTGGCAGATCCATTTCGGACTACTAACCCCCACGTCATTGATGCCAATACGGAGGCCGCCTTTTTGGCCTTGTTTGCCGATGGCGATTACCAACGAGCAAACGCTCTCTTGCAAAATGCTCAGACTACTGAACCCTTAGCCTATGCCATTCGAGCCTCGCTTGCCTATTTAGACGAGGATTGGGATGCTTTGGCCTCAAATGCCACCCGCACCCGCGAAACGGCTGAGCGACTGGTCAACCGAGATCCCCTGCGAGGCCATCTCTACATTGCCACCGGATATTTTCTAGAGGGTGCCTATGCAGTCGCTACGAGCAGTACGGTAGCGGCTACCCCAACTGTACTCAGCAACCTGCAAGAGGTGTTTGACAATTTAGATCAAGCCGCTAAAATTGCGCCCGACGACCCCGAGCTAAACCTGCTGAAGGGATACATGGATTTGCTATTAGCAGTTAATCTGCCTTTCACGAGTCCTAATCAGGCCATTGAGCGGCTTGAGTCCTATGCAGCTCCCTCATTTTTGGTCGATCGAGGTCTTGCCATTGGCTACCGCGACCTCGAACAACTCGACAGTGCGATCGCCGCTGTAGACCGAGCCTTAGCAGCCACACCCAACAACCCCGACCTATTTTACTTAAAGGCTCAGATCTTGGTTCGCCAAGGCAAAGATCAGGAAAGCCTTGAGTATTTCCAACAGGCGTTGACCCAAGAAAGTCAATTGCCTCGCAGTCTGGCAAACCAAATTGCCTGGGAAGAATGCCGCGCCAACAACCGTATTCGCGGCCTTCGTGATCAGCGTAGCCGAGAAGCCTGCAACCCTTTATTGAGAAGAGGTTAGGTTCTGCACTTGGCGCTTGATGTTTCGAGCACTTCGCACCTGAAACATCAAGCGCCCCAAATAATCCTAACGCTGCACTTACAGCGCTTTGCACTTGGTTAGGTGCAGGTTATTTTTTAGAAGCCGCGCTCCGCGCGGCTTCTAAAAAATAACTGTGGTTTACGCAATTGAAAATTGCTGTATTTACAGCAGGGTTGGACTACAGCGGCGTTAGGGTTGGAGGGTTTGAAGAGGGTACATCGCCTGCATCAAGTGTGTCGCCTGCATCGATACAGGTTGTCATGGCAGAGGCGGTAGAAAGAGTGGTCTCCCGTCTTAGCCCCACGACACAGCTAGAAAAGCGCTCTGGTAAAAGACTTCGGCGGCAGTGATCAAGCACGTCTGACCGGGCAGCAGCAGCATCCCCCGTTTCAATCTCGTTGTAGCATGTTGCTAGCTCTAGAGGGCGGCGTACGCGTTGACAAGCGCTTAGCACCTCGGTTGCGGCCAATGTGTTATTGCTATCTATTCTGTCTACACACCTTGATAGGTCAAGGGGATACAGTGCCCGGGCACACGCAGAGGCTGCCGTTGGCTCTGAAATTCCTTTTCCCAACAGATTATCTGCACAGGTTGCGTAGTCTCGTTCGTCAACGTCATAGGAACCGAAATCAAAAAACGCCCCAGCAGGAGCTGTAGGCAGTAGGCCAACAGATAATCCTGTCGCGATCAGTGACAGCATTGAGAACCGAGCTAGGTGCGATCGCAAGCTGAAGGTAGGCATGGCAAGAGGTGCGCGAAAGAACTAAACACTTAAACTCACCAATTCTAGACCTAATCTCCGGATAAATTTACAGGTAGTGGTAGCGATGTAAGGATTTTTTGATGGGCGGGCGAAGCCCGCCCATCAAAAAATCCTTGTTACTGCTCAGGCTTAAAAAAGTGGAGATTTTTGCAAGGATGTGGTGTAAATGGAATAGTATGTGTGGTCAGTGACATGCTCCCCCGGTCAAGAGCTTTGAGTAAGAACAGCCCCAAACAATTAATCAGCCGAGAAGAG
>JBBQFG010000026.1:0-30828 GCA_038321765.1 Elainellales cyanobacterium | reverse complement strand
CGTAACTAAAAAGGAGACCATGACGGGCGAGGAATTGCATCAACTATTGATCAGCAAGTGGGGACGATCATTTGACGTTCAGTTACGCAAGGTTCAAGGCAAGATTTTCTTTCAGGTGATGTGGAAATATCTGGAACAGGCATCGTTTCCCATGACTGAAGCAGAGTACATGGAGCACTTGGAAGATGTGGCAAATTATCTCAATGCTTGGGGCTGCACTGCACAGGTAGCTCAGTATATTACCCAAACCAGCGATCGCCCCCGACTGGGTAAAGCCGTCAGCATTCCGATTAACTTGGGCGATCGCACATCAGAGTGGATTTTAGAATAGACCACGAGAGTCGTTAGAGATAGGGTGCTGTTGTAAGCGACCCTAAAATTTAGGGTAGTGGTATTGATGTAAGAATTTTTTGATGGGCGGGCGAAGCCCGCCCATCAAAAAATTCTTACCAATTTAGGACTACCAAATCTAGCTTAAATCTACGCCCAAGAAGCGATCGAGCAACCGAGTCCGCCAGATTAACCGCAAAAACAGGCACCACTCTACGGCAACCAAACCAATGTAGAGATAGCTATTCAGGCTGAGCGGAGTCAGTTCAAAAAACTGACTTAACGGGGGCACCGACACAATCACAATATATAGACCAAGCAGTAGCGTTGCCATGAGGGTGTAGCGCCAGTCCCCACTGAGCGGCTCTCCGCCCACCCAGGCCGTTGTAGGTGGCTTGAGGAATGGAATCAGGCAGAGTTCTCCCATGATTAAAATGGCAACCAGAGCGCTGCGAGGAATGGAGTAATTGACCTGCGTTAGCTCTTGAGAGGGCGATAAATCTAGTACGGCGCTAACCAAAAATAATAGATAGACCAACAGCGCCACCAAGGTCAGGCTCAGCGTTGAGGGAATGACAAAGTGCAAAATCGATCGCACCATGCTGCGAGGCGATAGAGCAGTTGGCTTTGCCCACAAAGGGATAAAGATCGTCGGCAAGCCCACACCAATTAGCGTGACGATCGCACTTTGCTTATTCTCCAAAGGAAAACTATCGGTCACAATCGATGTCGAGAAAATCAGCAGCGTCACGCAAAACACCCGCACCATAAACAGCTTCATCACATCTTGAATGCCATTGCGGATGCGCTGCCCTTCTAAAAAGGCACGGGGTAATGCCGCAAAAGAATCTTTTAGCAATACGATATCGGCCACCCCCCGAGTGGCTTTGCTGCCACTCTCCATGGCGATCGCCAAATTTGCCTGCTTTAAAGCTAGGATATCGTTCACGCCATCGCCAATCATGGCGACGTAGCGCCCGGTTTGACACAGCGCTTGTACCAAAGCAGCCTTTTGATCAGGAGTAATGCGCCCAAAGACGGTATGAGTTCGAGCGACCTGGATGACCTGAGCCGAGTCCAGGTTAGCTAGCTCCGTTCCTGATATGACGCGCAGATTATCTCCCAACCCCGCTTGTTTTGCCAGGGCGGCGACCGTCTGTGGATTGTCTCCCGAAATAATTTTTACCTCTAACCCGGCTTGTTTGAACCCTTGAAGTGTTTCGTAAGCCTCGGGGCGAAGCTGATCGCTAAAGCACAACAGCCCCAGAGCGGTCAGATCGAGGGGAAGCTGGGGTGATGTCGCCTGATCCAAACTGGTCCAATCGGGACTGGTGGCAAATAAAACAACGCGCAGCCCGACTGCGGTGAGGGCTGTAATTCGATCGCTAATATGGGCATCTAGAGGTGTAGATTTTGCTAGAGCTTCGGGGGCACCCAGCACATAGGTGCCCGACTGAGGCGATTGGTCAAAGGCTAGAGCACTCCACTGACGACTTGAGGAAAAAGCCACCTCAGCTATAGGCGATCGCTGCCGTCCGCTACAGGCAATGGCGATCGCATCGGTAGTGCGGTTGCGGGCGTTGGCACTGGCCACAAAATTTCCCAAAAGCGATCGCACTTCCGTTTCTGATATATCAATCGCTTCAATGCTATGCAGCGTCAAATGGTTGGTGGTTAGCGTTCCTGTTTTGTCTAAACACAACACATCCACATTGCTAAGAGATTCCACTGCATTGGCCTGCTGAATCAGCACATCTTGCCCTAGCATTCGCACTGCACCCAGACCGTAGGCCAGCGTAATCGCTAACAGCAGTCCGGCGGGTACCAACCCAGCAATTACAGCCGCCCGCTGTGCCACATCGTTAAGAGAGAGCGATCGGCTTAAAAAGCTGATACCGACCAAAATCCACAAAAAGCAGGCGATCAGCACAAACACCCGAATAATCACGTTAATTTCGCGCTGTAGGGGCGTGTAGACATGCCGAAATTCTCGTGCCCCAGTCATGAGCTGGTAAGCCAGTGTTGCCTTTCCCACTTGCTGCGCTTCATAACAGGCCATCCCGCTGACGCAAAAGCTGCCAGAAAACAGGGACTGACCCGCTGTCTTTGGCACTAGTTCCGATTCCCCAGTCAGTAGCGATTCGTCTACCTCAACGTGCCCATCTCCTACGACCTGCCCATCTACTAAAATCTGATCGCCCGATCGCAGCAGCAGCACGTCTCCCAGCACGATTTCACTCGGTTCTACCTCCCGTTCCTGATGCTCGCGCACCACAGTAGCGCGGGGTCGGTTTAGGAGAGCAATTTCGTCTAATTTTCGCTTAGCCCAAATTTCTTGATAGATGTTAATCATCACCCCACCGAAGATGACCACAATTACCAAAAAACCATCTCCCGGACGATGTAACAACAGCATAATAACGCTGAGTCCGAAGAACACAGCGTTGACGAATGTAAACAGGTTTTCCCGAAAAATTTGGGCGTAAGAACGGCTTGTTTGAAGTGTGGCGTTGTTTCCCTGCCCGGAGGCGCGACGGGCAATCACCTCATTCTCCGTTAACCCACCCGGTAGAGAGGAGTAGCGAAGATTAGCTTCACTCATAAAAAGGCACTAAACCATCTATATTGCCGTTAGTGTAGCAAGATGGCGAACTTGCCAAAAAAGGGAGTTGGAGAATCTCAGAGCAAACACTGCATTTGTGTGAACTGTTGGGTGGCTGGTTAGGAGGATTTGTAGCTCAGCGAAAGCTTCGCCACAAAAGCAGCAAGAAGTCTTACCAGACGGAGTTTTGGGCGATCGCTATACTTCACTATACTGTCTGGTTGGGTTGGCTATTTCTTGGCAAATTTGTACTCGGTTAGCGACATTCCACACGCTGACGTTGCAGTGCACTGTACTGAGCGGCAGGAAAATTTTGATGTCTCAACGCGATCTGCTGTTGTTAACCTTCAACATTACACGGCGTTTTTATCAAAATAGGCAAAAAAATTAGGAGCTAGCCCCCGCTGCCCCTAATAATTCTAGAGGTGCCTAATTATAGGCGTTTGATTCAACCTCTAAGAATTTTAGAATAGCGGTTGTACTAAGGCTAAGACCTCACCCGTTGGCATTAAATCACTGGGCGATCGCCTACCCATTTAGCCATATCTCTCAATTAGAGGTTATTTACTAGACTTCCGGCATGAATCATTTCCCGGCGAAGCCGGGAAACGATTCACGCCCTCAAAAAGGCATTCATGCAGGAAGTCTACTGGCTACTTCTGAACGGCTGTAAATCCACCATCAACGACTAAGTTATGCCCCGTGACAAACGCGGCTCCATCTGAACAAAGCTAGACGACTGCCTTGGCAATATCTTCTGGAGTGCCAATACGTTGTAATGGAATCCCGGCAGCGACTTGATCAAGCATTTCAGGAGGCGCTCCTTCCTATAAATCAGTTTTTATCGCGCCGGGACTAGCGCTGTTGATCCGAATTTTGTCAGCAGAATACTCAGCCGCCGCTTGATGGAACTGACCATCGAAAGGTTGTCCCAACAAGTAGCAGCATTTTCTAATGTTTCAACACAACGCGATATCGAGCTTTTCCTGCTTCTAGATGAGCGATCGCCTCATTCACTTGACTAAAATCAAACGTCTCTGTCACAGGTTCAATCCCATGACGTGCTACAAAGTCGAGCATTTTTGCAGTGGTTGTCGGGCTACCGAGAGGGCTACCCGACAAGGATTTTTGTCCCAGGATTATAGGGAACGCACCCATCTGAATTGCATTGGGGACGACTCCAACAAAGTGCAATCGGCCTTTGGGGCGCAGCGCGTTAATGTATACGCCCCAGTCTAAATCTGCATTCACCGTTGAAAGAATAAAGTCAAATGAGTTAGCAACGGCCTCAAGTGCTTTAGTATCACGAGAGTTGACAAAGTGAGCAGCTCCCAACTCACGGGCTTCAGACTCTTTATCGGGATTGGTCGAAAACGCGGTGACATTACATCCCCAGGCATTTAGGAACCGTAGTGCCATGTGTCCTAAGCCGCCAATGCCAATCACACCCACGTTATCAGTGGGTCTCACATCAAACTGAACAATGGGGTTAAACACCGTAATGCCACCACAGAATAACGGTCCTACTTTAGCTGGATCAATTCCGTCTGGTAGCGGAGTGACCCATTCTTCATGCGCCCGCACCTTGTCTGCAAACCCGCCGTAACGCCCTACAATAGTTTGCTCTGCGGTTAAACACAAATTGTGATCGCCCGACATGCACCACTCACAGTGCATACAAGAATGTGAAAACCACCCCAAGCCGACCCTCTGACCGAGCTTAACGGTTGTGACGCGATCGCCAATGGCTGCAATGGTTCCTACGACTTCATGGCCAGGAATGAGAGGATACTGGCTGATACCCCAATCGTTTTTCAGCATACTCAAGTCGCTGTGGCAGACTCCACAGTATTCGACCTTGATTTCTACTTCTTCATCTTTTAGCGCACCTGGATCGTAGTCAAATGGCTCCAGCGCCTCCCCTGCTGCTTTGGCTGCGTACGCATGAATCATGTTGGTTTTCTTCCTAAGTCTATTCAGCTATTCAGATTAGATCTTCACTCTAGTTTGGAGAAAACTTTCTTAAGTAAAACGAAAGCTTATTATCTCTGCTAAATTAAGTCGCTTCCGGAAACATCTAGCCGATCCCACCAACTATCAATAACCAAACCTATTGCGAATTTTTCTTGAGCTTTGATTTAGTTTTTTGGTTATTGCTTGAATGTAGGGTTCAAGTTTGAGCGTACCTGCTGCTTTAGTATCATATATACCCAGTTCCGCTCTTAGAAACTTGCCAATAGTAAGTTGTGTATTTCGGATTTCTACCCATTTTTCCTCAGGCAAGTAGTTTTCAGATTCCTGTTCTAATATGTCAATAAGGTAGTGATGATATCCCCATACTAGTTCAGCACTTGCAGGAGTGAGCAGAAATGCATGAGTGGCGATCCAGCTATCATAATAACGTTGAAACTCAACGAGTTTTTGTCTACTAAGATGCTGTTTGTTTTGAGACTTGTATTCAATCTCGTGATTCAGGTTATGAAGTAGCGTAAAAAGTGATGGATACAGCTCAAGCCGTTTCTCAAACAGTGACGTTGTATACTTCTGCTCTAATTGTTTGAGCATTTTCTGAAACTCAGTACGTGCTTGATATGCGGCTATGAGCGAAGAAGCCACCAGCGAAAGTACGCCCGACACGATGGCGATCAAAAGTTCTGGCTTCATAATTAAGCACCTATAAATTTCTGATTTTTAGGAAGCTATTCATTCGTATTCCGTAGATTCTAAGGCGATCGCTGCTCAAGAGGCCAATTTGCGGTGTTGCTGATTTCATGCATGATTTTTTTGAAAGGGGCGTGGAACGCCCCTTTCAAAAAAATCATACTCAGATTAAGCAATGCCCAATTTGTTAAGGTAGTAAGGTTGCAATTCTATAGTTCACCAGTTCACCCTAGATGAGTACTAAACTCTGAAATTCTGCGCTACCCGCGCCGAAAATGCAGCAGGCTTTAGGATTTTGCATTTAATTTACGCCTGCTTACTGTTAATCCTCTGTTGAGATGGTGAAGATTAATCACGTTGCGATCGCGTCAGTGCGATCGCCCATAGCCTTTGGAGAGACTGAGTTTTGAACGTTTTTTCCGACCTCAGCTCTGAATCACAACGCAACATGCGGATGTTATTTGTAGCTGGGCTGTTGTTTTGGGCATCCTTAGCTGCTCTGTTGCCAGTTCTGCCCCTTTACATTCAATCGTCTGGGGCCAATGGTCAAACGGTTGGTATTGTAGTAGGTTCCTTTGCCATTGGGCTGTTAGCTTCACGCCCCGCACTAGCACGGATGGCAGATCGCCGAGGTCGAAAGATTGTGTTGTTGATTGGGATGGCAGCGGTGGCGATCGCCCCCATCGGTTACATCGTAACCCAATCTATCCCCCTACTCATTGCCGTGCGGGCATTTCATGGGCTAAGCATTGCTGCCTTTGCGTTAGCCTACAGTGCCTTAGTGGTTGATCTTTCTCCCCCTCAGCACCGAGGTGAACTCATTGGCTACATGAGCTTAGTAAATCCAATCGGTATGGGTCTGGGGCCTGCCATTGGCGGATTCATGCAATCTTGGTTTGGCTATGCTCCAACGTTTGTGGCTGCCGCTGTTCTGGGTATTGTGGGGTTGCTCTACACTGCCCAAGTTCAGGAGGTATCTCTTCCCAGGCAGGCGGCACCGAATACGGGTTCTGCTGCTAGTTCTGATCAGTTTTGGCTAAAGCTATTGCGCCCTCATATCCGCACCCCGGCGCTGGTACTGCTGCTCATTGGGATTGCATTTGGGGCGCTCACAACCTTTGTTCCCTTACTGGTGGTTGAAGTTGGGGTAGACCTCAACGTGGGTCTAATTTATTCGGTGGCAGCGATCGCCAGTTTTGGTATTCGGCTATTGGTAGGGCGCGCCTCAGACTACTACGGACGCGGTTTATTTATTACCGGAAGCTTAGTACTTTACGCTATGTCTATGGCGGCGCTAGGGCATGCCAATACCGCCGCTGCTTTTTTGGTGGCTGGATTCCTGGAAGGCTGCGGTGGCGGTATTTTAATTCCCATGATGGCAGCGTTAATGGCAGACCGCTCTCAACCAGATGAACGCGGACTCACGTTCAGCTTATGTATGGTGGGGTTCGATGTCGGAATTGCCTTAGCAGGGCCGTTTTTGGGGGCGATCGCCATTCAACTCAACTATCGAGCCATCTTCGGACTTGCGTCTTTCCTTTCCGTTCTGGGGCTGTTGGTGTTTTTGGTATTTTCTGGCAAAACCGTTTCCCAATCCTTGCGGTTTGCGTTCGGGCAAGGGAGAGACATCTACTCTGTAGAGACCGTAGCTCATCCGCAGGGGTAAATTTAGTGCTGGCGATCGCCAGAAACTCTGGATCAGCCCACTTTCGAGATTACCTAAAAATGCAGGCAGTAGAAAACTCCACTACCTGCATTTTTACAAGAACATACGGGCTAGGAGGGATTCGAACCCCCGACACCGTGGTCCGTAGCCACGTGCTCTAGTCCACTGAGCTACAAGCCCTCGTCAAGCCAAGGATTCAATAATATCACACTCAACCACAATGGAACAAGCTTCTTTTAACTCTGCAACTAACCCGTTGGATTACGCTGCTGTCCCGGCAGAAACGTCTGTTGCACCCGCTTTGACTCATTTGGATGCTACGGGTCAAGCCCAAATGGTAGACGTTTCTGATAAACCTTCAACCGTTCGCCATGCCATTGCAGCAGGGCAGGTGAGGATGCTAATTGATACGTTTGCTGCCATTCAAGCAGGCAACTTGCCCAAAGGCGACGTGTTGGGAACGGCTCGGCTAGCTGGCATTATGGCAGCTAAGCAGACAGCTCAGCTCATTCCGCTGTGTCATCCGTTGCCAATTCAAAAAGTTGAGGTAAACATTCTTCCTAACGCTCAACTACCGGGCTACGACATTCGTGCCGAAGTTCGCACCAAAGCGGAAACTGGGGTTGAAATGGAGGCTCTAACGGCGGTGGCGATCGCAGCTTTAACGCTCTATGACATGGCTAAAGCATTAGAGAAATCGATGCAGATTGAGAATATTCGGCTGGTCAGTAAGACCGGAGGAAAATCGGGAGATTACGCAACGGAGGGATAGGGCATTCGGCATTGTTTAAGTCGGCCATGAATTTTAATTTGGGAGGCGGGCTGGGCGCGCCTCCCAAATTAAAATTCATAGCTACAATCAGCAGCACCGGGCATTCAATCTATCTGTTTACAGCGCTTTGCGCTTGGCTGAATGTGGGTTGTTTTGTAGAAGCCACGCGGAGCGTGGCTTCTATAGCCATAGATGGATTGGTTAGGATGGGGTGCAGGGGTGGAACCCCTGGCTGGGGGCAAAGCCCCCACACCCCCTTTGATCCCAGTGTCCTAACCTTTGTGGCGACAGCTATACAAAACAACTGTGGTCTATGCAATTGAAAATTGCTGTAACTGTGCGGTGTTAGAGCGAGGCGGTTCTACAATAGGGTAAGGAGTCGTTGCATTCCTTGTTAACCTCTTTACACTGCTACCGTATGCCTCCTCGTTGGCCCCGTGAACCCGATCGCAATGATCCTGCCTATCGTCGTCTGGATGACCGGATGAATTTTGCTACCCACGTAGCACTATTTTCTGCCACTAATTCTGGAATATGGTTTGCTCGCCTAGTGCAGGCACAGCCTTGGATATGGACTACTTGGGTCACCGGGGGATGGGCACTGGTATTAGTCGCCCACGGAGTTTATATTTTTGCGATCGCCGATTACTCCACTCCATCCCAAAAACAAGAGACAAGATACTAAATGTTGGCATTGCTTAATCTGGGTATGAATTTTTTTGAAGTGTGGACAAAGCCCGCGCTTCAAAAAATCATTACAGGTTTAGGACTACCAATCTTCTTAATCAGTTGGAGACCCATTGGAGAATAGTTAAATATAAGGCTCTACGGCTCTGTGTCGCCTGCTCCGCAAGCAACAGATGTTTTACTATGTGGGCTTTATTTGGTTGAGCTATTTAAAATCGCGAGTTAAGTAACCATGCCACAGTCAAATTCTACTGAAGCAGTTGAAGCTCTAGCGGCAGAGATAGGTGAACGCGTTTATATTGATGTTGCAAAGTGGCATCTTTACCTGCGAGACGCTCACCTGCATACGCTACTAGCAGAACAGTTGCTGCCGCTGTTGTCTAGCGGCGAAGTGACCGAAAGTCAAGTAGCTGATGTGTTGAAGGCCATTTCGGTGAAGCTGGGCGGCGGCAAACGTGAGGTACCCCTGGCTGATCTATTGCCCATGCAGGTTCAGATGCAGTTGATGGATATTTTGGAAGAGTTTCAGCGTAAGCTCTAGGAAATTCAGCTCTCTAGTGCAAGTCGTTTCTTGGTGAAGTTGGGAAACGATTTGCCCTTTTAGATAAGCCCCTTTTAGATCAGCATTGATAAGCATTCATGTCGCCAAGTTAAGTAGTTCAACCTAAATAAAAACCAAATTCTAAAACCCTGCGCCGCCCGCTGTGCGGGCGGCGCAGGGTTTTAGAATCTTAGATTTAATTAAGCCCACCTACTTACTGCTGACTCAGTTGTTGTGGCAAATTCGTGGGAAGAGTGTCGCTAGTTGTTGTTGTCGTCATCATCCGAAAACCCCGAAAGTTTGCGGGTGGGTGTCTTCCAGTCTGAATTTTCGCCGCCAATAATTAAGCGCTCAACGTTGACGTAGTCTTTGCTGAACTGCTTAAAGCTGTTTATAAGAACATCGAGGGCGATCGCATCGCTGGTGCCCAAGTCGAACCAACAGCGTGCCCAACTCCCCTCATATTCCACCTCGCTCATGTTGTGCATCACAGACATCAAACTGTTGTCTGCCACATCATCGCTGTACTCTAAATAGCTAATGTCCAACCCTGTATCTTGCACTTGCAGGTTTTCGGCATTAAACCCGCCCAGTTTTCCCAGGAAGAACCAGGAGTTGAAGATTTCCTCAACGTATTGCTGTTCCATATTTGACGGAACTGTACTGAACTCTAGCCACATCCAGAGGTCAAAAAAGTCGCATTCGCGGAATTCTACACGCATTTCAGGGAGAATCTGATGGGAGGACGGGAAGGAAAAGGGCTAAATTGCCAAATTCTGTTAGAACATCGGCACGGCAAAGGGGCATTGCTTAATTTGGCTGCAAGTACGAATAGCGCCACCGTTCTAGTTTACTGTGCGGATGATCCCACTGCGTCGCGAATGTGGCTCATGCCGTGTTCTGTCAGTTTTTGCGCCAATCCACTGAGAATGCGCGGCACCAGTTGCGGCCCTTCGTACATCCAGCCTGTGTAAACCTGCACAAGGCTGGCTCCTGCCGTAATTTTTTCCCAGGCATCGTCAGCCGTGAACACACCGCCTACGCCAATGATGGGCAGGGTGCCTGCGGTTTTTTGATAAATGAAGCGAATGACCTCTGTCGCCCGCTGACGTAGCGGTGCCCCGCTGATGCCGCCCGGTTCGTCGGTCAAATAGGTGCCAATGCCCGGTAGCAGGTGAGTGTTTAATCCGTCTCGGCGGATGGTAGTGTTGGTGGCAATGATGCCTGCCAGGTGATGGGTTTGGGCTAATTTAACGATATCGGCGATCGCCTCCCATGCTAAATCAGGCGCTATCTTCACCAGCAGCGGCTTGTGCTCGGTGTTTTCGTGCTGAAGCACAGCCAAGATTTGGTCTAACTGGCTGGCATCTTGAAGCGATCGCAAACCCGGTGTGTTAGGTGACGACACGTTTACGACAAAATAATCCCCTAACTCTTTTAGCAGGCGAAAACTACCCAAATAGTCATCGGCTGCTAGTTCGAGAGGGGTAACTTTAGATTTACCAAGGTTAATCCCAAGGGGCAGAGAGGCTGGAGACAGGGAAGAATTCTTGAGCTTGTAGGGAGTGGTAATCAGTTGTTTTAGCCTTGTCGCGAGGGCAGCCGCACCCCGATTATTAAAGCCCATGCGGTTCAAGGCGGCTCGGTCTTGGGGTAAGCGAAACAGCCGGGGCAGGGAATTGCCTGGTTGGGGGTGTAGCGTCACGGTGCCCAATTCGGCAAACCCAAACCCAAAGTGCGACCACAGAGCCGCACCCGTACCATCTTTATCGAACCCTGCGGCTAGACCGATCGGGTTATCAAAGTCCAACCCCCAAAGCTGTTGACGCAATGCTGGATGGGTTGTGCAACAGGCCTGATGGAGCTGTTGCACCAGCCAAGCTGCGGGAGGGCGATCGCCAGTCGTCTCCAGCCAGGTCAACGTTGCCATAAACTGGCTATGAAGCCACTCAGGGTCTACCTTCAACCCCGAAAATAGCAGCGGACGAATTCCTTGCCGGTATATATCCAAAATAAATGCGAGTGCTGCTCAATTGTGAAGTGTAGGTGCGCGGAAGTGTGGCAACTGAGTTCAAAAGACCTTAGAAAACTGAGTTCAAAAGCCCTGCGATTAGGGCATCTTAAGCACAACAGTAGATGGATGATCGAGCTACGGGGATCTGGGGGGAGGCTAGGGGCTGTTGTGATTTGGCATGTGCTATTTGGCACTCTCCAAAGTAAGAACAAATTAGAACCTAGGCTCTACCTTGAACCCCGCTAATTTTATCAATCTTATTGAGTTAAGTAAGGGCGACCTAATACAAAATTAGCATTGCATCACTCAACACTCCGGACAGTTTTTGAGATAGAGGCTGAAACCCGCATTCTACCGTTAGCACTTGACCTCGGCGACGAGGCTGAAACCCGCATTCTGTCGTTGACGATTTAAAACTGTCCGGACTGTTGATCACTAGGATATGAATTTATGCTTGAGAGGCATATAGGGTGCACTTCCTAAGCATAAATTCACACTTAGAATCAACAAGGCCGAATTCTCTAGGTTTCAGGAGCGCTGTAACAGACTACAATAAATCGGTCTTAACAAGAACTCAGCCGTTGCCTTCATAGTAAATTTACTATCTGATGCTCTCTATTGATACCCTATGGCTCGACACATGGGGAGTTTAGTAACTCACGAGCAAACCAATGAAACTGGGTTAGCAAAAACTTGGTTGGCGAGATGTCTCTAAAACATCTGGCTCCAAATCCTGGTCTACCCAGCATAGAGTCGTCGGTAGTCCTAACTTGGTAAGGATTTTTTGATGGGCGGGCTTCGCCCATCAAAAAATCCTTACATCAATACCACTACCGAGTTGTCTAGGGTTGAGGAGATAATCTACGGTAAAGATCTAAAGCAAACTCTACAGGAGTTAGCAATTTTTCGTTATACGCTTTTGTTAAAGGTGGCAGATTCGCTAAGACCTGGTATTTTCTTGTGAAAGGGGAACTAGCTCTCCTTGTGCAGGAAACATCAATTTATTGACCAACTCAATACAGTAGTTACCCTCTTCCGGAAAAGTAAGATTGATTGGAGATTTTTTACGTAGGTTTCAAGCATTCGTTGCAAGCATCATCAGAGCCATCAATTCCCACTATGGGGAGCACGCCATTGGATATTGCCGTAGGTGACATGGGTTCTCCAAAAAAGTCATCGAATTACGAAAAGCAACTGGCTGTTTTGCGGCAGACTCTTCAAAACTTACGGGAAGAGGGGAATGAAGATGCCTTGATTGAGACGACTTTGGCCTACCTTAAGACTGAATTTGACTATGCGCTGATTTGGATTGGACTGTATGATCGGTTCAATCATCGACTCGCGGGGCGGGGTGGGATCACCCCCGCTGGAGAGACTCCGCTACTCAAGCAACAATTCAGCCTTAGTCCAGGAGATTTGTTGGAGCAGGTGGTGATTCAGCAGCGACCGTTAGGTGTGCCTGATCTCCGAGAAGAAACCCGTGGGGCTGAGTGGCGACGGCTGGCTCAGAAATACGGTATTCAAGGCACAGTCATTTTCCCGATTCGGCATCAAGATCAATGTCTGGGTGTAGCTATCTTAGGTTCTTCGCTCTGGGGGGTGTCGCCCCAGTCAGAGGAGAAGACACGACTGTCGATGGTGTTGGGCGGGTTGGCAACCTCGCTGCATCAGTTGGCGGTCGAGCAGCAGCGCCAGCAAGTCAAGCGTCCGGCAGAGCCGCTACTAACCCTCTTAGGTCGGTTGCGATCGCTTCCCAACTTAACAGCTCGGTTAGAAGCCGTGGTCGATGAAACCCACCGCTTTATTGCGCCCGATCGTACGAGTATTTACTGGTTTGAAGCGCAGCGTCGTTACTTTTGGCGTAGAGTTGGCAATCGGGAAACGGGCTATGGCAATTCTTCGACTACACCCGGCTTCACGGCACAAGACGTGAGCAGTTTTTATCAAGCGTTGACGGCTGACCACCTGGTAGCGGTCGGCGAAGCCCACAGTTCTTTAAAGGCCGATGTAACGGGTCGCTTAATGCAGCAACTTCAGGCACAATCGCTGTTGGCGGCTCCGATTTTGCTACAAGATGAACTTTTTGGCTTTTTGGCTGTAGAGGGCAACGAGCCACGGATTTGGTCTGAAGAAGAAAAAAATTATGTTCGAGGTGCGGCTCAACTGATTGCCCTGACTGCACCGCTAGAGGGAATGGAGGATACAGTCCAACAGATCAAGTTTGACCAAACGCTGACGGCTGATCTCTCTAGCGCCATTTTTAGCGATGAAGATTGGAATTCCACCCTCAAACGGGCTGCAAATTTGCTGTGTCAACGACTAGGGGCTGAGTGGTTTTTAGTCTTGCTCTACAATCCTGACCAGGAAAATTTTGAAATCTCCTATCAAAACACGGTTAATCGGCATCCCGTTACGTCTGATTTAAATGCTCTGAATCAGGTGGATTGGCAAATGCTAGAGCGTAGCAGCGACCCAGTAGGGATTGAGAATCTTGAGGAAGATTTGAAACTGATGGCGTGGCGGCAGGCGTTTTTGGACGTTGGGGTGAAGTCGCTGTTGGTGTGTAGTACGGCAATTGGGCGATCGCTAGAAGGATTGGTGGTAGTTGGACATACCGTTGCTCGAACTTGGAACCGCGCTGAGCGTGAAGTGGTTCAAATTGCGAGTCAGCAAATTGGTGTGATTTTGCATCAGTGGCAGTTGCAGCGTCAAACCGACCAGCAGCAAAAAATTAATCAGACCATTCAGTGGGGGCTGACTACCATGCAGCAAATCCACGATCTAGAAAACCTAGAGCGCTCTGCCATGCAACAGATTGCCCAGGTGCTACAAACTCCTCTGGCTGTGCTGTTAACCTGGCAACCGGGTCGTAAAGTAGCTCGTATTACTTCTGCTGTTGTTGCCAATCCTCGGTTTTCAGTAAAATTAGACACGACTGTCTCCGTGAGTAGCGATGTTCTGGTTCAATGGGCACTGCAAACCGATGGTTTGTTGCCCATATCGATTGATGACCTAGATCCTGAAACTCGTCAGTGGCTAACGGGTTCAGACATTGGGCAGATTTTAGTCATGGCGTTGCGAACTGCCCCCGAACACGAACCTACTGGAATGGTGCTGGTGGCCGATCAGCTAGCCCGCTACTGGCACGAACGCCAGCTCAATGCCCTCGGTACGCTTGCCAGTCAGTTTGCATGGTCGCGGCGATACCTGATTGTGGCCAAGGAGCTGACTCACAAACGTCAAGAATTAGAGCAGATAAATTGGTACAAGCAGCGTCGCATTGAAGACATCTACCGATTGCTGGGGGCAGGTTTAAAGCGGTTGAACGAACTGAGCCACCAAAAAGATGCCCTGGCCAGTATGCGATTTCATCAAGTGCTTCGACAGCTCGGTAATTTGCTAACGGCGATCGCTCCTGTGCTTAAGCATGAGCAATGGAAACTGCACAGCGAGTACGAAACCGTTCCCTTGGCTAGCTTGCTGAAGCGAGCGATGGAGCGGATTGAAGGCTATATTCGCCAACGTCAGCTTTGGTCACAGGTTCACAACGAGAGCAGTCTGAACATTGGAGGTGATATTCCCAAGCTGGAGCTAATACTGCATGAAGTGCTCACAGCAGCCTGCCTGCGATCGCCCTCTGGCAGTCGGCTTGATATTTGGTGTCGCCCCCTTGATGCGCGCTGGCTTGAACTCTCTATCACCGACAGCGGCAGCATTGAGCCGCGCTTGTTAGAAGAACTCCACGCCGGACGGCCAGACGATCTGCTTGCACCGTCCATTTTGGGTACGCCACCCGGTCTCCATCTGGAGATTTGTCAGGCGCTCATGCAGCAACTAGGCAGTGAGCTTAGCCTATATCGCCTAGAAGACGGGCGTATTCTCAGTCGGCTGCTGCTGCCAATCGCCACAGGAGCAACGGCGGAGCCAGTCAAGCCCGTAATAGAGCTATAGGGCAACGTTGGGTGGAAGTAAAAATTTTGCCTTCAACTACCACTCTGCATCGGTGTAAAACTGACCAGAAATGTTTTGAACCTGCTGGCGAATATAGTCAATTTCTGCGGGGGGCAGGGCTGTTTTCCATGTGGCGATGTTGGCTTTACTGTCTCGCTTAATCGAGTGTAGGGGTGGGGGCGAGTCAGTTTGATTCTTGGAACTGCTATAGTCTTCAATTTTAAGCTGGACGCGATCGCTAAACTCTAGCTGAAGGCGAGCAAAAATCTCGCGAAACCCAGCGTTTGGGTCACGTGAAAGGTCTTCATGCCGCACAAAAATCCAACTGGGATAGTGCTCCCGATAGATAGCAATCATGTAGTGAATCAGCTTCCACAACAAGGCGGCATGTTGAACAATGTCTCGCGGTTGCTGAATAAACTCTCGCATCTCTGCCTCAAAGGGATAGAGATAATCGCGCATTAACAGCGGCTGATCTAAAAAATGAGAGAAATTGTGAAACCACCCTGCCTTTTTGAGGCTAAGGGCGAAGGCGGCAGGATGGCGAATCATCACCACCACGTCCATGTCAAAGCGGTCGGCTAACCATTCCGTCGAAAAAAGAGCGATCGGGTCTTTTAACAGTGGTCTGCAATTCGCTGCCCGTTTTTTTTTGAAGAACTGATAGTCCTTTAAAATCTGGTCACGCCTTTCTTTGTTTTGCAGCAGCTCCCAATCCCAAACCCAGTTGTAACGGAACTGAGTTGTTTTCTGAAAGTAGGGGAGATAGCGCGCCTCATTATCGGGGCAAATATAGGCAAACCAATAGTCAAAGCTAGCTCCGCAAAAGCCCCGGTTGTGATTGAGGTGAAATGGCTCGTGAATGTAAGCCACGGCGGGCGATGCTGCAATCATTCGCCCTACCCAGGTAGAGCCAGACCGATGTGAACCTGTGACTAGGATAGGTTTTGCGCCGCTAAGTTTTGCTTTTACCGGAGGCATTGCCTTCCACTGCGGTGCAATTGTGGAGGGTGCCAAGGCAGTGCTGGATGACTCAATGTTCATTGGTCGATGGCAGACCGCCCCTGCCGCCCCAATCTCACCATCACAAAATAGCCCAGGTAGATGACGTAAATTACCAGACCCAGAATGCCAAAAAATCCTAAGAAACCTAACTTATAGGGAGCATGAAACAGATCTTTGAAAATTAGTGTGGGTTCTCGCCAGACTTGGCAGAAGGGGGTGGGTAGTAGTGCACCAGAAAAGGCGCACTGAGTGAATGGCAGTGTGGCGATCGCCCCCACAAGGCAATAGATACTGACTGCCCAGCGCCATGCACTAAACGCCAACTTCAGCAGACTAGGCCGTTGATCGTCAAGTTCCTCATTCAGGTCTACCCAGAACCATAGCCCCACCGGCATCAATACTTTTGCCAGAATGCCCGTAATGAAAGCGATTGGTAGGTTTCCGATGAGCAAATAAATGGTGATCATCATCAAACTAGCGACCCGCCAGTAAATGATCAGTAGGCGCTGTAGGGCTTCTATACGCTGCACAAACGCCCAAATCAGCAGTATGAGTGGCAACACAACGATAAACAAAACCGCCAAACGGTAATCTGTCCAAACAAGCGAACGAAGTAGGTCTGGAGACATTAGAAATGAATAAGTAAGGGGAGAAGGGAGCGAAACTTGAGAAGACGGTAAGGGAAATAGGCGTTGTTGATTTTGGGGATATTTTTTGGATGAGAGGGGCGTGCTTGGTTGACTGACAAAAGTCTATAGCCCTCACCCCCAACCCCTCTCCCAGAGGGCGAGGGGAGTTGATCTACCCTTCCAGTTCCCTCTCCCGAGGGGAGAGGGCTAGGGTGAGGGCTTTCGAGGATCTGGGGATCTGACTAACAAGTCTTGTCAGTCAATCAGGGGGCGTGCAGCGCCCCTCTCATCTAAAAAATTATCCCCCGATTATGCGATGCCGGAAAATATTAGAAATTGTGCAAACAACTAATCATAGGGAATTCCGTGTCAATTGTAGCCATTTAGCGTTAAGCGATCGCCCTATTTTTGCGCCTATTCCTACGTTATGCTCAATGCTCCCATTCATCCTACGCGGTGTATGGCTGAATCTTTAAACCGATCCGCAGCGCGAATGCTCTCTTACACGTTCTTGATTGATAGTGGTATTGATGTAAGGATTTTTTGATGGGCGGGCGAAACCTGCCCATCAAAAAATCCTTACCAATTTAGGACTACCCTCGATTTAGCGGGTACAACCCCTTATCCCTTCAGGCTTCATCCCTGCTCCTTGATCTTTCTCCTTCCTTTCCCCGATCTACGGTCTGCAATCCCTGAATGCGGCTATACCAGCGCAGGAGAATACGGGCAAGGCGATCGCTATCGTGTCGAACCAGACCTGTTCCGACTTCTTCGTGCATGACATTCGCCAAAATCACCCGACGACCCAACTGCATGACGGCATCTCGGTCAAAGGTTACGGGGTAGGAATCTTCTTGGGCGTAGAGAATTAGAGACTGAGCTGAGGGAGATTTTTTCTGCACTAAAACGGCATCAAATAGGCGGCGATCGCCCACGGCTCGGTCAATCGCGCTAATGTGATCAGACACGGTGTAGTCATCCGTTTCGCCCGGTTGGGTCATCATATTGCAGATATAAACACGGGGTACCTGCTGCCGCGCGATTGCCTCAACAATGTCGGGTACCAGCAAGTTAGGGATAACGCTGGTGTAAAGGCTACCGGGTCCCAAAATAATGTAATCGGCCTCGGCGATCGCCTCTAATGCCCTGGGTAACGCCGGGGGGTTGGGCGGAATGCAGCCAATCTTGAGAATAGTGCCCTGGGCGTGGGTAATGTTTGACTCCCCTTCGATGTAGCGCCCGTCTTCTAGTTCTGCCCACAGGCAGACATCGGTGAGGGTAGCAGGCAGTACCTGACCCCGCACAGCCAGCACTTTAGAACTAGCGGCGATCGCCTGTTCTAAATCGCCCGTCACCTCGCTCATGGCGGTTAGAAACAAATTGCCAAAGCTGTGACCCGTCAAGCCATCGCCTGCCCGAAAGCGATACTGAAACAGCTCCGTCAACAGTTTTTCTTCATCTGCTAAAGCCGCTAAACAGTTGCGAATGTCTCCCGGCGGTAGAACTCCTATTTCTCGCCGCAGTCGCCCTGACGACCCACCATCATCCGCCACTGTAACAATAGCTGTAATATTGGCGCTGTAGGCTTTCAACCCCCGTAGCAGCGTCGATAGCCCCGTGCCGCCACCCAGCACCACCACCTTAGGCCCCCGATGCAACCGACGGTGAGTCATCAGGCGATCGATTAATTCTTCATCGCCTTCAGGCATCAGCACTTCGGTAATCGCACCTAAGCTGCGAGTTTGCCCCCAGAAAATTAACAATAGCCCCAGTCCCATTACCAGAGGTCCACTTAGGTAGTTTGGAATCAAGCGAGTTACCGTTTCGAGTAAATCGCCCAAAAACTTACCCAATCGATAGATCGGCGTTTGCCGCGACCAAACGGCCAGCCCCAAGCCAAACAGCACAACTCCCCCGGCGCTGATAAATAGCCACCGCTTTACCGATAGTCCCGGAGATAGCCATTTAAACCACTGGTGGACTCGATAAGAAGGGCGGGAACGACGAGTTTGGGGCGATCGCCGACCTTGCCGAAGAGCCTGAAGAGCATGCTTGAGCAATCCATTTGACATATTTTAGAGAGAGATTGTCAGGAGACTGGCAAGGAAAAACCTAGATCAGTGAGGTTCAATAGCCCAACCGTAGAATCTACTGATCTGGGTTGGTGGCCACCTATCACCTATTAAGGTTTCACCCGATAGTTATGTTCGAGGTAGCGATAAGTAGTTCAACCTAAATAAAAACCAAATCCTAAAACCCTGCGCCGCCTGCTGCGCGGGCGGCGCAGGGTTTTAGATCTTATATTTACTTAAGCCCATCTACTTAGTGATCTTGACAATGCCCCTGCAATGGATATTAGTTCATCCCTTGCCCCACGAGATCCGTCCAGATTCATCTAGTCGTCTTTAACGTTAGCATTGAGTTTTCTGCGGACACTGGTCTGAGTCTGCTCAATTGATGTGGTTCGGCAGTTCCAGACGGTTTAGCATAATATCTTCACACTCACAAAAAAACATTCATGCGGCAGCTCTAATCTTTGAAACATGAGCGAATGCAAGTAAGGTAGATTTGTCTGGCAGCAAGTAGATTTGTGGACTATGGCAGAGCCGTTGATTGAACTGCGAGGCGTGAGTAAAGCCTTTGGTAACAATGTTGTTTTGGATCACGTAAACCTAACGATTTACCAAGGCGATGCGGTGGCTGTCATTGGTCCATCGGGAACCGGAAAATCGACGATCTTACGATTAATTGCCGGGTTACTAGAACCTGATTCGGGAGAAATTTATCTGAAGGGGCAGCGCCGCGAAGGGCTGACCGATGAGGGTAAAGATTCTGTTGGGGTGGGCATGGTGTTTCAGCAAGCGGCTCTGTTTGATTCGCTTACCGTAGACGAAAATGTAGGGTTTTTACTGTACCAACATTCCAAGTTGCCAGCCAACGCTATTCACGAGCTGGTCAACCGCAATTTGGAAATGGTCGGCTTGTCGGGAATTGGCGATCGCTACCCGGCTCAACTATCAGGCGGGATGCGGCAGCGCGTTAGCTTTGCCCGCGCCATTATGAAGAATCCTGAAAACCCAGCCGATAATCCTGAAGTATTGCTCTACGACGAACCAACAGCGGGTCTAGACCCGATCGCCTCTACCGTAATTGAAGACCTAATTCGCACCCTCCAGTGTACCGAGGATGGTTGTAGTAGCTACGTAGTTGTGACGCACCAGCACAGCACCATTCGCCGCACCGCCGATCGGGTTATTTTTCTCTATCAAGGAAAGGTGCAATGGCAGGGACATGTAAGTGAGGTTGAAACGACCGATAACCTGGCGGTGCGCCAATTCTTTGCTGGCAGGGTGGAGGGTCCGATCCATATTGTGAGTACTTAATTTTGAGTAGTTAGCTTGCTGTGCGTCTATAATCCCCTAGCCCTGATTCACTGCCATGATTCAACGTCGCCCCGTGCGTGCCCGTGTTACAGAAGATGAGTATCGGCTGCTGATGCGATTGCGCGAACAAAAACCAGCGCAGCATCCACCAGAGATGCCCAATACGCTAGGCGATCGGATTGCCGATCAAGTGGCGGCCACCATGGGTTCCTGGAAGTTCATTATCATCCAGAGTGCACTGCTGGCGATCTGGGTGGTGCTGAATATTGCTGCCTATTTGCAGCATTGGGATCCTTATCCGTTTATTTTGCTGAATTTGATGCTGTCATTTCAAGCGGCATATTCTGCGCCCATTATTATGATGAGCCAAAATCGGCAGGCGACGATCGACCGCCAAGATGCCAAGCATGACTATGAAGTCAACATGAAGGCAGAATTGGAGATTGAGCTGCTGCACGATAAGCTAAATTTGCTGCGAGAAGAGGAAATGGCCGAAATCATGAAACTGCTGCGCGACCAGCAACATCATATTCAGCATCTCCAGATGTTGCTGCAACAGCCCGCTAGCGAATCCTAAGGTCTTATGCCAAATCCTATTACCCAAGTTCAACCACCTCTGGAGTTCGTTCCTCCAGATTTCAGCCCTCCTGTGTGGAAAATCGGGCAGATGATTCTCCCGACCTGGATGCGCTGGCGGGTTGGCATTGCAGATTATCAGGTTGAGAATACTGAGCAATTGGTCAATCTTTACCAACAGTTTCAGGCGGGTAAGGTGCGGTTTCTGCTGGCATTTCGCCATCCCACTTCAGATGATCCCTTTTGCCTGATGCGGCTGTTGATGGATGAACTGCCTCAAGTGGCGCGCCAGATGGGGGTCAGGCTCAAACCGCCCACCCATGTCCACTTTATCTACGATCGCGGTATTCCCCTATGGGCGGGCAAGTTTGTCGGCTGGCTGTTTTCGCATTTGGGTGGCATTCCGGTGCGGCGAGGCAAGGTCGATCTGGTGAGTTTGCGATCGGTGCGCAATCTGTTTGCCAATGGCCAGTTTCCGTTAGCCGCCGCGCCAGAGGGTGGCACGAACGGCCATAGCGAATTGGTCAGCCCCTTAGAGCCAGGAATTGCCCAGTTTGGATTTTGGTGTGCCGAAGATTTGCGTAAAGGCGATCGCTCAGAAGCGGTGTTAATTCTACCGCTGGGAATTCAGTATCGGTTTGCTGAAGCGCCGTGGCGATCGCTCGAACAGCTGCTACAAGCCCTAGAAATGGATAGTGGGATTCAGCCGGACGTGTTATCCCTAGGGCTACAAAATGGCGTCGAACCCACCCCTGAGCAACAAACGATTTTGTATCAGCGGCTGTTGGGCTTGGGTGGGCACCTGCTAGGGCTAATGGAGCAGTTTTACAACACTTTCTACCAACAAAAGCTGTTCTACCAACAACATCCGAATCTGGCTCAGCCTGCTCCAACTGAGGCAGCGGCAGTTCCCGATGAGCTTTCCTCAGCGGATGACAATCAGCTTGCGACTCGGCTCCATGCGCTCCTGAATGCAGCCCTGAGCGTTGCCGAAGATTTTTTTAATATTCCTCCGAAGGGTACGGTGACTGATCGCTGCCGTCGCCTAGAGCAAGCGAGCTGGGATCGAATTTTTCGGGAAGATCTAAAACCAATCGAACAGCTATCGCCGGTCGAAAAAGGGCTAGCTGACCGGATTGCCGAAGAAGCCGACCTGCGCATCTGGCATATGCGCCTAGTGGAATCGTTTGTCAGCGTGACTGGGCACTATGTGAAGGAAAAACCCACGGCTGAACGGTTTGCGGAAACGCTGCTGCTGCTCGAAGATATGGTGGCGCGGTTGAAGGGCAAGTCGCCCACCGAGACAGCTCCCGACTTGGGCATCAGAACAGTGCAGCTTGTAGTGGGTAGCCCCATTTCGGTCAGCGATCGCTGGGATAGCTACAAAGCCAACCGCCGCCAAGCCGTAGCCACCCTCACCCAAGATTTGCAAACTGCCCTAGAAGCGATGATTCGCTAAATCATAGAAAAAACTCGGTATGTGGGAAACTCAGTCTCTTTAGAGCGGTGATCTTGTCTGGTCATCGCCCTAATCATCGCCCTAGTCATCGCCCTAATCATCGTCTAGATTAAGCAGCTGCTCGTCGATTGTTTGGAGCTGTTCGCGGGCGATCGCTTCCGAAATCAACCGTTTTCGCACCGCTTCATTCAACGCCCCTTTTTCGGCCAGCAATAGCCGCCGCCGGATCGCGTCCAGCTTGGGGCGATCGCCTTCCTCCACTGCCGCCGAATCTTCGCGCTGGTTGTAGCGATCGCGCAGGGCTTTTTCAGAACGGGCTACCTGCACCTGGTAGCGCGATCGCATCTCTTCATAGACCGCCTTGGGCAACACGCCCGTTTTGAGCAGCTGTTCCAGTTCATCCTGCGCCGCCTTGGCCGAAATCAGCTGTGCCTGTAGCTCTTCTACCTCGCGGCGGGCGGGCGACATCGGCACCAGGTTTAGCTGCTTCACCAGCCAGGGCAGACTCACCCCTTGCCCCACCAACGACAGCAACACCACCCCATAGACCAGCGCAATTAGATCTGCCCGTCCGGGTAAGCTGTCTGGCAAACTCAGCACCAGCGCCATCGATAGCGACCCTTTAATGTTGCCTAAAAACAAAACATGTTGCCAGGGTAGTGGGATCGGGCGATCGAACCGCTGCACCACTGCCAGCAGTGGATAAACCGTCAACAATCGCCCCACCTGATAGGCCAAAACGGCCAGCAGCACCGCTGGGAGATTGCGCCAGAGCGTCGCCAAGTCAAGCTCTAACCCGATCAATAAAAAAATAAACGTGTTGACCCCAAACCCGGCATATTCCCAAAAGCTGTAGAGCGTAATCCGGCTAGAGGCCGAAAATTGGCGAGCTAAACCCGCATTCCCCACCATCAAACCCGCCACCACCACCGCCACCACGCCCGACACATGCAGCAGTTCTGCACCCTGAAACGCCCCTAGCGCCAGCGCTACCGTCAATAAAATGCCGCTGAGCGGGTCATCTGAGCGGGCAAATAACCCGGTGCTGAGATAGCCCAGGACTACACCCAGCAGCGCCCCACCCACAATCACGATCAAGAACCGCTGAATCCCATCGACCAGCGTCACAGAACCTGTGCTATATGCCTGTAAAATCAACCCATATAGCACCAGAGCCATGCCATCGTTGAACAGGCTTTCACCCTCCACAATGGTCGAGAGCCGAGCGGGCACAGACACTTCTTTAAACACCGCAATCACCGACACCGTATCGGTAATCGCCAAAATCACCCCCGCCAGCAGGGCTGGAATCCAGGCCAACCCTAGCACTACTGTCAGTACCGTAGCGGTAATGCTGGAGGCAATCAAGACGCCAGGGCCAGCTAGCAAAAACACGGGCTTGAGCGTGCTGCGCAAGCGACTGACATCGGTATTGATGGCGGCCTCAAACAACAGAATCGGCAAGAAAAGGTTGATGATTAAGGACGACTCTAGCCCGATCCGATCCGGCAGAAATTCGGCGATCGCCAATCCGGCCACCACTAGCCCGGTCACATAGGGAATCCGCAGCCGCCGAGACAGCAACGCTACCACCGTTGCGACCAATAGCAAAATAATCAGTACCGGAATAATTTCAGGTACATGATTGATATTCAACTGATTGGGGGCACTAGACGCTAGCCAATTGGGATCATCCATCGCCTCACTTTTGCATAATTTGGCGCATAACTTGGCGCATAGTTTGGCATAACTGGGCTGTGCCCAGCACTTTCTTCGGCGTGAACCTAACCGCTACTGGCCGAATAGCTGATCTGCCCGCTGCCGAATGGCGTTGAGATTCAAGGCTAAATCTTGCTTCAGCCGACTTTCAATGATCCCAATTGGCATGATCCGGCTAGGCAGCAGGGTTAATGAGTAGCACAGGTGAGTTCCCGGCATCCCGACATCTCCTTGAACAGAGCCTTGCGTTGGATGCAGCTGCCAGTGCCCGTAAAACTCTTTGAAATCGCCCTCCACCATTTGAAAGCCAATCTCATGGGGGAAATTTTCTACCATGTCTAATACAACGCGCGCGCAGAATTTCAGCTGTAGCTTCCAGAGCGACTGCACCCCTATTTGCTCAATCCGGATGCCACCCTGAGGATGTTCGGTGCGGCAGCTTTTGGAGAGGTTGGGAATGAAATCGGCTAGGTGCTCGTAATCAGTCAAAATTTGCCAAATTTTTTCGCTCGAATAAGGCAGGCAGGCACGGGCAGAGATGCGGCGGCGGCGACCTTCGACCTGCTCGGTTTGCACCTCTACCTCTGACGATAAAGCCAGGTTAATAGCACTGTCACCTGCTACCGCCAATAGAGGCGAGGCCAGAGGAGGAGAATTTTCCAGATTTGATCGATCTAGGTCGGAACTCATAACCACTACTTTATCCACAGAGTAAATTTGGAGACTGGGGCAACGTTAAGGTGAAGTAGGTTTCCCAAGACCCATCGGGGCGTGGGGTACTCGTGGCGGCGATCGCCCCACTTAAATGGGCGGCCAGTCCCTTCACCAGAGCTAGCCCTAGGCCAATGCCGGGAATTGCCTTTTGGGTGGCATGGTGCCCTCGCCGAAACTTCTCAAAAATAACGGGCAACTCTTCGGGGGTAATCCCCACTCCAACGTTGCATAGTTGGATCACCACCTGCGGGGTAGCTTGCTCCGTACAGAATAGAACGTTGAGGTCAATTTTACCGCCAGAGTCACTATATTTTCTCGCATTGGTCAATAACTCCGTCAGGATGCGATGGAGGCTATCTGGCTCAGTGCGAACCATTAAAGGGCGATCGGGGAGGTGCAATTCTAAGGTTAACTGCTGTGCTGCCATGGGTTCAATCCACGCCTGTTGGAGATCACGGATCAAGTTGTGCAGGTCAATTTGCTGCACCTGAATCCCAACGGGGTTAAATTCTAGCTTTTGCAGCGCTAGCAAGTCATTAATCAGCTGAGTCTCTTGAGTGCACTGAGTATCTAAAATTTGCAGATACCGATCGTGTTGTGCTGGCGTCAAGTTGGCTTCACGCAGCATCCGAATTGCTAGCTTCATACTAGTGAGCGGCGTCAGTAGCTCGTGGCTGACTGTACTAAGAAACTCTTCCATAATCTGGTTGAGCCGTCGCAATTGATCGATTTGTTGCCGACTTTTTTCGTAGAGTTTTGCCTGAACGTCGAGGCTGTGAAGCAGCTGAACAGTGCGCTCCTCTACTAATAGGTGAACCTGGCGCAGAGTTTGCGTTTGAATGATGGCGGTGCTGACCTGGGCTGCAAGCAGCTTCACGAACGCCAGTTCTTCGGATTGCCAAAATCGGTGCTGCCGCTGCTGGAAGACTAGGCAGCCTAAGAGGGTGCCTTGACGTTCTAAGGGCATCAGCAGCAGCGCTGGCATGGCTGCTAAGTTGAAAATGGGGGCTACGGTAGAGCTGGCATCTACCATCGCTTCCTGATGGGGCACCGGAATCGCGACGGCTTGATCGACATGGGCAAACAGTTGCCGACAGATGTCGCAGTTTGCAATTTGGAATGACTGCTTCAGCCAGGAGTTCACCGATACATTAGCCGAGGTCTCAAGCGGGTTGCTCGACGTTGAGGTGGGCTGATCACGACTCAGTGGCTCATCGCTCAGAGGGAAGATGGACGCCACCGTGGCACGAGTTTTGGCCATGCGATCGCCTGGGCGGCCTTTGAGTGGAGGATCGCCATACTTAAATAGCAACACCGTCCCCTGGCTCACCTGGAGGGCAGAAACACCGCCCTCAACCGCTAGTTGAAAAATTTGTTCTAGCTGACAGTCCTGACGCACCGCGCTCGTTAGCTGATCTAATACGGCTTGGTATCGAGTTTGCTGCTGTATCTGCTGCTCTAGCTGCACCTGAGCAATGGCGATCGCCACCTGATCGACCAGCCGTTTGATCAACTGAATATCATGCTCGCTCCACGCCACGGGCTGCGATCGCGTTAAGAGCAGAATGCCATTATGGCGGCCTTGAAACTGGATTTTGGCAATCAAAACAGCCCTAGCTTGAGGTAGCTCTAGTTGAAAGGTTTGCAGCTCTGAGGTAGGGGCTGCTGGGAGTCCCGTTTCCGGCACTGTTAGAGGCTGGGCGGTGGGCTGTGGCGACGAGTCGATATCGGCAGCCTGTGCTCCAGACATCGCCTGGAGGTCGGCGATCGCCACAAGGTCGCTCTCAGTCAACTGCGCGTGAACGGCAGGGATTGCCAGCAGCCTGAACCACGGACTCGGTGCTTGAGAGCAGGAAGGCGCGCCCGGCGGGCAACACTCTAACGACTGAACCAGCAGCTGTTCTCGATTCAGTAGCCCTAACACGCAAGAGTTTACCTCCAACACACCGCTCAGGCGCTCAATCAAACTTACCAGCGCCTGTTCAGACGTTTTACTCTTGAGAATGATTTGTGGCAAATCGCGCTCAAACTGCTGAACCAGTAAACTGTGCTGGGATTTAACCACTGTAGTCAAGGGGGACGCGGGAAGTTGGAATGCGGGGGAATGGTTTGCCATTGTCTCTACAACCCACCTCTCAAGAATTAAACTCTACGGTACATAAGACGTGACGATAGGCTCGCGGATTGACAGGACTGATTCAGGCTGGAACTCTTTGCTTTTGTCGGTTTGAGACTAACTGTTAGTATATTCAAACAAGCTATGAAAATAGATCTTTTGAACTAGAGACGCTAGCAATCACGATTGGTAGTAATCTTGAGCGTAGTTTAGATCCAAGGGGTTAACTTGTTCCAGATTACACGTTCCAAAGTGGACTAGAATCCGTGATTTCCCCACGTTTCAACCATATTTTTCTATGGGAAGCGATAGATTTACCTATAACGACACGTAACTTGCAGGTCAAATCGCAATTTTGGTAAAGCTGCCTAACGCTGTTAGCGCCGCTATGACTATTTCCAATAAAACTGCTGCTACTCAAGCTGCAATTGACGCAGTGATGTCTAAGTAAGCAATTGATTCTCTTACCTTGTTCTGGAACTCATGACTGTAGCACTTCCTTGTTTATCTTCATTGCAGGCCATTGGCACCGTCAAAGGGCCAGGTGAAAATGCGAATCAATATGCATTTATTACCGCTAACAATCGCCACGTTAAGGTCGGCGAATTTGTTTACTATGATGCGCCTACGGACGATGTGGCATCGGGGATGCTCCAGATTTTAGGCAAAATTTCGGCACGGTGCTTGATTGATCATTTACCCGATCGGATGTTTGCCGACACAGAGATTAGCCCAGAGGCGATCGCGGCCATCGTCGGATTTTCGCACCCCAATCCCGAAATCTACGAAGTGACTGTAGATGTAATCGGTTACTTCGACCCTAGACTGGGTTTCCTTAACCCCCGCAAGACGCCTGATCCGGGCTATAAGGTTTATTTAGCCAGCGATGAATGCTTGCGCCAGGTGCTCAACAAAAAACAGCCGGGAGAGATCGGCGCGGCGTATCTGGGTTATCTGCTGCTGCGGGAGCAAAACGCAGTGCCGATCGCGGTGGATGTGAAGGAATTGGTGAGCACCCATATTGCCATTCTGGCGGGTACGGGGTCGGGCAAATCCTATACCGCTGGCGTGCTGGTCGAAGAATTGCTGGCACCCCACAACCGAGCCGCCGTCTTAATTTTTGACCCGCACGGCGAGTATGGCACCTTGGCCGACATGCGAGGCCATCCGAAATTTATGGCTGAAGACGGCTATGCCCCTCAAGTCAAAGTCCTGACCCCAGACGATGTTCGGATCCGAGTGTCGTCGCTCGACTACTACGACATTTTGGCGCTGCTGCCAGAGATGAGCGATCGCCAGCAGTCTATTTTGAATAAAGCTTTTATCCTGCTACAGAAGCATCGTCGCGGAGATCATCGCTGGGGCGTGCAGGATCTAATTGCGGCAGTGTATGAAGCAGACCGCAGCCAGGATGATGATGGGAACGAAAAAACGGGTTCGTCAGCGCCTGCACTGGAATGGAAGCTAGATCGATTGGAGCGATCGCGCTATTTCCATACCGTTGACCACATGACCCCCAGAGACTTGTTTCAACCTGGCCAGGTCACCGTATTACAAATGAATGAAATTAGCCAGGAAGAGCAGCAGGTCATCTGTGCGGCGGTGTTGCGGCAAGCCAATCAAGCCCGGATGAATACCCAAAAAGGCAATATTACAGACGACGATGAAAATTACCTCCCCTATCCTATTTTTATCTTGGTAGAAGAAGCACACCGCTTTGCCCCAGCCCATGAACCGTCTCGATGCAAGACAATTTTGCGAACTATTTTGAGTGAAGGCCGGAAATTTGGGCTGGGAATGGGGCTAATTACTCAGCGACCCGGTAAGCTCGACGCTGATGTGCTGTCGCAGTGTATGAGCCAATTCATTATGCGAATTGTCAACCCCGTAGACCAAGATAGCCTGAAGTATGGCGTAGAAGCCGCTGGGCGAGATTTGCTCAAAGAACTGCCAGCCTTAACCAAAGGGCAAGTGATTATTGCTGGCGCATGTGTCAATACGCCGCTGCTGTGCCAAGTGCGCCAACGGTTGACCAAGCACGGCGGCGAAACGTTGGATGCTCCGGCAATGTGGCAGCAACATTTTCAAGCTCACCAGGTGCATCAACGGGAGATAGAACAATCTCCCCCGGTTAGTCGCTCCCGGCCCAGAACCGTGGGCGGAGTCAGTATTGACTAGTGATATGGCAACTCTAAATAGCACCTCTAATAAAAAAGGCTTGCCCGTTTGATCCGAGGCAAGCCAACATTTCTTAGGAATGAGAATTAAATAACTCCGCCATTCTTCTGTAAGGGCGAACGGCCGTTCGCCCCTACCAGTAATCAAATTCCCGATCTGATTAAACCCATAATCCTTATTAGACTATTTAACTTAAACGGTCAAGGTTGCTGAGATCAAGCTACCGGGCAAGAAGTGGAATCTAGCTGTTTGAATACAGGCAGGCTATCTACTTTTTTGAGTTACTTTTTTTGAGTTAAATGAGGCCGAAACAAGGTGGGGAGGCGATCGCCTTCTAAACTCGAATTCTTAGCCAGTGAGGGAATAACCGTAAATAGAGAAAGCCAGAGAACAAGCGCACCGACTTCAAACATAGGTAGATTAAGAATGTGAGGTAGAACAGGGAACAGGATCGTAAGAAAACATACCTAAATGAGATCTATTTAATTCTTACCATTAATTCTGAGCATCTCATCCATCAAAAAGCAGACTTTGCCTGCGCCGGAGAGCCGTAGATAAGAGAAACTTCTGCCGCACTCAACTCTAGAGCTAACTATAGGGCTTAACGCTCAAAGTCGAATGGGGGGAGGGCACCCCTACCTCAGGGTTTTACCCTGGTTTTACCCTCAATTGCGGCCTGCATTGCACAGGGCTGCCTAGCAGGATTAGAGATTTTGGTCATCAAACGTATTGCATTGATTGGGATCGCCCGTCTTCATGCCCTGCGTGAACCAGCGCACCCGTTGAGCAGAACTGCCATGGGTAAACGAGTCCGGCACGACCTGCCCGCCCGCCCGTTTTTGCAGCCGATCGTCCCCAATCGCCGTGGCCGCATTTAGCGCTTCTTCGACGTCTCCCTGCTCCAAAATTTTCTGCGCTTGCTCGGTGCGGTTGCCCCAAACTCCAGCAAAACAGTCTGCCTGCAACTCTAACCGCACAGAAAGTTGATTGGCTTCAGCTTCACCCACTTGCTGCTGCATCTTTTGCACCTGGCCTAAGATACCCTGCAAGTTTTGGACGTGATGTCCAACTTCATGGGCGATCACATAGGCTTGGGCAAAATCTCCGGGTGCCCCAAGCTCACTTTCCATATCTTGGAAAAAGCTAGTGTCGATGTAAACTTTTTGATCTAACGGGCAGTAGAAAGGTCCCATGGCCGACCTGGCCACGCCACAGTCTGATTCCACGACTCCAGAAAATAGAACGAGTTTGGGGGGGACGTATTTTGAGCCAGACTCTCTAAAAACTTCACTCCAGGTGTCTTCGGTGTAGCCCAGGATGACAGAGACAAATTGAGCAGTCTCGTCATCTGCTGGAGGAGCAGGAGCCACCTGAGCGGGATCGGTGTCTGGATCTGCCCCTGTGACCTGATCCAAAATTATGCTGGGATCACCACCCAAAAGCGTCACAATGATCGCCAGGACAATGGTTCCGATGCCCCCGCCGACAACTGCGCCGGAACGTCCCATGCCCCGTCTATCTTCAACGTTGCTACTCTTGCGACCAAATTGCCAGCGCATACTTAAGGCTAGATAAATATATTCATGAACTTACCACAGCATTACAGAGCAGCCGAGATTGTAGCGAGAAGTATTGCTTTAGGCAGATAAGCGGGCGGTAGATCCTGCTGGCTGGTAGGTGCTGTTTTGCAGGCATACTAGCTCAAAGGTTTTACCATCCATAGCGATTGAGGGCTATAGCCCAGCTTGGCGTAGAGGTTGATAGCAGGCTGATTTGATTGGAAAACATGCAGCCCAATCTGGCGATCGCCCCTTTGAACCGCCCA
>JBBQFG010000025.1:0-32026 GCA_038321765.1 Elainellales cyanobacterium | reverse complement strand
AATCACTGACTGCTGGTTTCATTTCGCTCCTCTATCAACTGTCAGCCTAACGACCCCGTTCACCCGCCACAGATCACCTTTGCATCATAACCAATTAACTCTCGGCGGTCGGTGTGCATGGGAACTGGTAGCTGTCTCTTGTATAGTACCCATTTGACATCTAAGTAGAATTGAGATTTAGGGCGATGTGTGGGCAGTAGGGGCGAAGCTTTTGCACTCGAATGGACGCTGCGTTGCCAGAATATTGATGCAAATGCTTCGCCCCTACAGAATATTCGCGATCACCGGAAAGATGTCAAATGAGTCCTATAAGTGAAAAATTACACGGTTGATTTGCTGCGGTGATTGCACAGCAACCACCGCAGCAAATCAATCAACTGATCCCCAAATTCTCTGCAATAAATCATAAAACGGTTCCCAGTTGTTCTCCGTCGTGATCGGTTCCCAAATGGCTTCGATTTCGGGGCGCATGATCACAACGCTGGGGTTGTGGTAGCTGAGACGGGTTGCGACTGCCGCCATTTCTGTCTCAGGGCGGCTATTTAGAGCTGCATGGTAGGCAGCTCTCCAGACTTTGAAAGAACTTTCTAGGGCGATCGCATTTGGCGAGAGAGACTCAGCAAAAATCTGGTCAGCATCACCGCGCCAACTGCCAGAGAACTGCTGGCGTAGAGCCAAGAAAAAGTCGTGATACCCCATCTGTGTCGATTGCAAGAGCTGGATCGTCAGCCCCACAAGTTCTTCTGCCTGACCCAACTTCAGCTCGTCGAAGCCCAGACGATTGAGCATCCGCTGGCAATAGGCGGCGGTGTAATGTGCTTCAAACTGCGACAACCCGGCTACCATCTCGGCTTCGTCGATCACAGCGCCGAGGGGAACTTGCAACCGCGCCAGGTTCTCGTAGCAAATTGCGGGCTGGTTGGCATAGCAATAGCGCCCAGCGTAGTCAAAATAGGCGGCTGTAAATCGAGGATTGTAGCGATCGATAAACGCATAGGGTCCATAGTCGAAGCTTTCGCCCGTGATTGACATGTTGTCGGTATTGAGCACCGCGTGGCAAAATCCCACAGACATCCACTGGGCGGCTAGCTCGGCGACGCGCTGTACCAGTTCTGCATAAAAACGAGCGTAGCGATCTGGCTCAGCCGCTAAATGCGGGTAATAGGTGGCGATCGCATGATCCAGCAGCGGCCCAACTAGATCAGGACGCTTGAGGTAGTGCAATCGCTCAAAGGTGCCAAATCGGATGTGCGATCGCTGCATTCGCACCATCACCGATGAGCGCGTGGGCGATGGCTCATCGCCTCGCCATAGCCCTTCCCCCGTTTCAACCAGGCTGAGGCAGCGAGACGTGCGAACGCCCAATACCGCTAGAATTTCTGCTGCTAGCACTTCGCGGACTCCCCCTTTTAACGTCAGCCTGCCATCTCCGCCTCTAGAGTAAGGCGTAGTTCCCGATCCTTTAGTGCCAAAGTCGTAGAGTTCACCATCTACCCCCCGCACTTGGCCGTAGAGAAAGCCGCGACCATCGCCCAAGGCCGGGTTGTATTCGCCGAACTGATAGCCGTGGTAGCGCATCGCCAGCAGCGGCACCCGGCCTGCAAATTTGCCAAATGCCTGAACAAAATCGGCATCGCTTACCTGTGCTGGGTCGAGTCCTAAGGTGGGCAGCAGCCTGTCGTTGCGAAACCTCAGAATGTGCTGAGGAAATTCTGCTGCCAACACCGGATCGGAGTACTCATTGCCCAACGCTTCAAACGCAGGTTCGTAGGTCAAATTAAGCAACGGATTTGTCATCGGAATACGAAAAGCCTGCACAATACTTGACTGACAGAAGACACGCAGTTACAAACGTGTAAACACACGAGCGCTCGGCGCTGACTAGGGATTCAGCAGAGCAATTCCATTAATACCATTACTTAGGATTGCAAATTAATTAACCTGTAATCTTTTTTTGGACGTGCTGCACGGAGCGCGGCACGTCCAAAAAAGATTAGGTTTTATTTTGGACGCAATCCCTAGTGGTGTAAGAAACCTACAAAAAGTTGAGTGGATTAACTGGTTCGCCGTTTTTACGAACTTCGAAGTGCAGGTGAGGCCCGGTTGAAAAGCCCGTGGAACCCACAGCGGCGATCGCCTGTCCCCGCTGCACCTGTTGACCTTCTGAGACAAAGACTCGGCTGGTGTGTGCGTATAGGGTCGTCGTGCTGTCGCCGTGGTCGATAATGACGGCTCTTCCATAGCCACCATACCAACTTGCAAAAATCACTACCCCATCGTCGGCGGCGCGAATTGTGCTGCCAGAGGGTGCACCAAAATCGATTCCCGCATGGAATCGGCGAGACCGCAGAATTGGATGCTGGCGATAGCCAAAAGTACTGGTAATCAGGCCATCGCTGGGCAGGCTCATTACGCCCGTGCCCCGAATCAGAACCCGATTGCGATTGCTATTTAGGCGCTGCCGAATCAGGGCGGCGATGTTAGTAGAATCGCGAGCCAGTTGATCTTCAGCCTCTTCTAACGCTTGCTGGTCTTGTTGCAAGCGATCAATTACCGACGCTTGAAAATTGGCTTGCTGCTCATACTCAGCTTTATCGGCCAACAGTTCTTGAGTCAGTAGGGCGATGTCATTTTTTTGTCGCTCTACCGTGCGCTGGCGCTGATTTAGCTCAGCGGCCTGAGCCTTGAGCCGATCCATAAAATGGCGATCGCTCTGGTAAACCCGGCGAAGTTGGTAACGGCGATCGATAAAATCGTTTAGGTTTTGACTTTGAAGCAGTACGGCAAAGCCTCGGCTGCCGCGCTGTCGCTGCAAAAACCGGAGTCGAGCTACCGTAGCAAACTGCTGATCTTGATAGGCTTGCTCAAACTTGACCAGGTCTTTCTGGAGTGTGACTAGGCGAGTGTTGGCATCCTTCAGCTTTGCTTCATTTTGCTTAATTTGAGTCGCCGTCGCCGTAATGCGGTCTTGCAACCCATCCAGCCGATTTTGAGCAGAATCTTCCAAACTGTCTAGGCGATCGCGCTGTTGATTTAAGGTCGATCGCTGTCGCTCAATTTGCTGCCGCTGCTGTCTTAAAGTATCCACCGAAGCAGGCGATGGGGCTTGTGCTATCTGTATCAGCCTTGTCGCATCAGTCACCCCTAAATTGTTCGACACCACATCGTTCGACACCAAATTCGGCACTGCCAGTGCCCCCGTAGACAACATCACCACAAAGCCGACCAGCAATAATCCGGTCAGTGCCAGCGATAGGGCGCGTGACAGCCCTCGCGTTAGCCCTGTGTCATATCGTGCGTGTTTGGTCATACCCTCCGTTGCTGGTAAGTAGTTCAACCTAAATAAAAACAAGATTCTAAAAGTCTGCGCCGCCCGCGCAGCGGGCGGCGCAGACTTTTAAGGTTTTATATTTAATTACGCCCATCTACATCAATGCTCTGATTGTTGTTTGTTTGCTGGCAGGTGTACATAGCGCATCTGCCAAAAAATAAACAGCATATTTGAACCATGACCCCATTACCCACGCCCTAAAGACGTTAGAGCAATAATGCCGAATATTATAAGCACGACTCCCGAAATCCGGTTCAGCCATTGCAGCGTACTGGGATTAACGGCAGACCGAAACAAACTGACGACATTGCTCAGCAGCAACCACCACAGAGCAGAACCCACAAATACGCCCAAGACCAATGTGATGGCAGCCAGACGATCTGATTGTGAAGATGCGGCATCAGTCACTGCCGTGCTGGCTAACCCCAACCCTGCAAATACTGCCGCAAACGACATAATCGTTGCCGGATTCGTAATCGTTAACGCCACTGTCGAAAGGTAGGCACCCGCCAGCCCTTGAGCACTGGTTAACCCCCCCAGATCGACCGGCTTTGTGGCGGGTTTCGCCAAACCTGTCTGCACCCCTAAGTAGATGAGAAATACTCCACCCACTAAGCGAAACCAAAACGACTGACCCACAAGAATACCAGAAATTGCCGTTAATCCATAGGCGGCGATCGCGCCATAGATTGCATCTGCCGTCGCTGCTCCCAATCCTGACAGTAGCCCCGCTAACCGTCCTAACGTCAGCGTCCGCCGAATGCATAGCACCCCAATTGGCCCTACCGGAGCAGCGATCGAAAACCCTACCAGTAACCCCCGTCCAAACAGTCCGATGTCCATACGCACCTTTTGTAAGTTGAATTCTGGAATTTTTTGGTCAAGTTTGCTTAAACTTGTGTCTCTCCTATCGGTAATATCGGCGTTTCTTTCACGGTTGAAAGGGCGATCGTAGTGCGGGTGCGAAGAATACCGGGAAGTCCTTTGAGGTCATCACTAATCAGCCGTTCTAGATCTTTAGTGTGACGGCATCGAACTTTTAACCAGTAGTCGTCATCTCCCGTAATGTGATGGCACTCTTGCACCTCTGCTAACTGCTGCACTCGTTCTACAAACGCTGCCCGATGTTCTGGGCGTTCTAGCGTGACGGCAATAAAAGCGGTGAGGGTGCAACCCGCTAGTTCAGGAGCTACCAACGCCGCATAGCCTGTAATCACTCCCCGTTCTTCTAAGCGGCGCACCCGGTCAGCCGTCGCGGGCGCTGAGAGCTGCAAAATGGCTGCCAAGTCAGACCACGTCATGCGGCCTTGTCTCATTAAATACTGCAAAACCTTGCAATCCGTTTCATCTAAGCTCATAAACTTAACTTTAAAAAGTTTTATGGTAGAAAACTTATTTTTACAATCTAGCAGTACTTTTGGAATTTAGGATCTGTAGATTTTAGATCTCCTGCGTGAATCGTTTCCCGGCGAAGCCGGAAAACGATTCACGCCCTCCAAAAAGGCATTTATGCAGTGAAGTCTATTCTTTTAGGACTTACGTACCTCACACGAAAAGCCAAGAGAGTTGCATGAATTTGCGGGCGCGGAGCGCTCGCAAATTCATGCAACGGCGTAAGTCCTATCTTTAAGATTTGGTTACTTTAATGGGGAAATGATTGCCCTGCCTTGCTTTTAGCCCCAGCAACCTACGTTTTAGGAACAAATGTGCTGGAGGATGGTCAATGTACTGGGAGACTTTCGTCTCTTACCTGGAGGGTTGGGGGGCTGACCCTCCAGGTATTTTGAGAAATCAGTCCTTAGGCCGTCGGGGTTAAGAATGTCTGGTTCCACAAAATAACTGGGTAGCTCGTTACAATTAGGTCTAGTGAATGTTTCTAGCCTGTGGCGATCGCCCATGACTTCTTCTAAGATTTCTCTACTCGGTCTGAAATCCCAGCATTTTCGGCATCCGCTCGATTTGCAAGCTACGCAAGCCTTGCAGCAATTGCCGGGAATGGATGTGCTGATTCGAAGCCTGGTAGGGCCTGTTGCAGAGCAGTTTTTTCAGCTCGAAAATCTGGCATCTGGCATTTTGGTGAGTGAGCAGCAGCTTCCTGATCTGCACAAATTACTGCTAGAAGCGTGTCAGGTGCTAGATTTGGAACCGCCGCAGCTCTACGTGCGCCAAAACTCAGTGCCAAATGCTTACACCTTCGCCATGCGCGGCAAGCAGCCGTTTGTCGTGCTCCATACGTCGCTGATCGACTTACTCACTCCGGACGAGATTCAGGCGGTGATTGCCCATGAATTGGGGCATTTGAAGTGCGAACACAGCGTGTATCTGACCCTGGCCAATATTGTGGTGGCTGCCACCGGGCAGTTTGGAATTCCTGGTGGCATCGTGGCTCAGAGTTTACAAGAGCAAATGCTAGAGTGGGTGCGCTGTGCAGAGTTTACCTGCGATCGCGCTGCGCTTCTAGTGGCTCAAAACCCGCGAGTGGTTGCATCGGTGCTGATGAAGTTGACGGGCGGTTCTCCCCTGTTAGCCTCTCAGCTCAACCTAGATGCTTTTCTGGCACAGGCGCGATCGTATGACGATTTGAGCTTGAGTGACCTGGGACAGCTACTGAGGCAAGCGCAAACTGCTCAACGCACTCACCCGGTTCCGGTACTGCGTGCTCGAGAAATTGATCGGTGGGCATCTACTCAAGATTATCAAGCGCTATTGCAACAGCGCCCAATGCTATATAATGAGGAAGCGAAATCTAAGGGCGGATGGCGGAATTGGTAGACGCACCACACTCAAAATGTGGCGCCGAAAGGCTTAAGAGTTCGAGTCTCTTCCCGCCCATATACGGTTGAATCGTTTAGCGTTAAATTCTTTAGCGTTGAATTCTTTAGAAAATAGGAGAGCAGTGAGAAAAGAGGAGAGCAGTGTGGAAACTCACACTGCTCTCCCCTTTTGAGAACACTTACTCCTCTTTGAAGATGGGTCGCACCGCGACCCAATCTTTCCCATTTTCAAAGAGGAATAAGCAAATCTAGAGCATCACCAGTCCCCAACTAGGGCTAGAACGTACTGCCAGATTGTTCATCTATGGGTGGGGTTACCCGCAGAATTGGGAGGCGATCGCCTCGAAACAGCTCTTCGCTACTTTGCCCGACTTTCACCATCATTGTCGCTAGGGTTCGCCCCACCACAAGCCCTACCAACATGGGAACCGTCGCCAAACCAAGTAGAATTTCTTCCGGTTTAACAGTTGACTCGCGTTTAGAATTAGACATTGGCCTCACCATTAAAGGGGTATGGGTCAGGATTTAGAAAGACGCGCCAAGTTTGAAACATGACCAGCCTAACGTTTTAACTTAGGATTAAATTCAGGATTTACGCAGCGTGAATCTATTAAGTAGTTCAACCTAAATAAAAACAAGATTCTAAAAGTCTGCGCCGCCCGCGCAGCGGGCGGCGCAGACTTTTAAGGTTTTATATTTAATTACGCCCATCTACTTAGGCAGTATAAATCTGAGGCTGTATATCGTTGAAACTGTGCTAAAACTGTTCTCGCGATGCCTTGCAACTTACTGTAGCGTTTCTTACTTAGATAGAATACCGTTGTTTTGTTGAGAGCCACACGCCGAGCCGATTTCAACAAAACAATCTGTATCTTCTCAATTGGGAATCGCCACAGGTCAACAGGACTTAGGCACGGCCTAAAAAACAATGTTTTTGCATGACTTTGTCAGTGTTGCACGTCCATAAAATCGTTCAAATGCGTAAGTCCTATCTAGTCTAAGGAAACCGAGTTAACTGTCTCATGTCGAATGTAGGGAATGAGCGTCCACGTCCGAAGGGCAATTCGCCGCTGGCGCAATGGTTTCATGAAACCGTTGGGCTGAAACAAGCGCGAGTACAATTTCGGCTACGAGGGAATAATCTACACATTCTTTGTGAAGATCAGCCCTGCCCTGACCAAACTGCAACTTTGACTCGGTTACTCTTGGCCTTACAGCAGATTGATCTAAACACATTAATTCCAGCGAATCAGCCGCAAATTTATCAGGTGTTCGTATATGGGCGACGGCCAGAGCAAAATCGTCCCGACTGGTCTGCCCCGATTGATCTCAACCAACTTGATCATCATTTAGAACTGCTAAACCAAGCCCGCGTCGGGCAACTGGAGTTTTCGACACCGTTGACGTTAGTTCCAACGCCAAGTCGAGAGTCGCAGGTATCTAGTTCAGTGCCTGCTGCTGCGGCTGCACTCTATCCCCCCGCAGATCGCTTGCCCTCTCGCCGGGATGTGGTAGCTCGCCAAGACGCGGCAGCACTGCCAGAGCGACCGGAGGTACCTCCCGATTCTGCTTTGCAGCAGTCAAATTTGAGTTTGGCGCGCCAGGGAAATCCTGAAGCGATCGCCCGCTATTTAAGTGAAAGCCTGAGTGTGTTGGGTGTAGCGGTGCAGGTAACGGTCAAAACGGTGCCCTACCCCCAGGGGCATGTTAGTACGACTGATGGGCGATCGCTGTACCGATTGGGAATTACCTGTGAGGCCACCTACTACCCAGAATCCTCACTGCTGGCAGAACCCATAGCTCAAAAGCTGCGCGATTTGCAGCTAGAAAATTTTCGCGATGCGATCGTGCAGGTGCAGGTGGCTGGCGAAGCGGCACCTGATTGGGTTTTGCGGGTAGACCTGACCCCCCCCGATGAAATGCTGCGAGAATGGGCGCGCTGGGGCGATGTAGGTAGCCTCACCCGGCTGCTAAATCAGGCGTTGAGCACTCTGGATACAGAGGTAGTAACCGCTTCACTGCGAGATTCAACGTTGCACTTGGTATGCAGCCCTCTGGCTAATAGGTCTGCTGGTGACGGATCTGCTGGTGACGGATCTGCTAGTCATGAGTCTGCTAGTCATGAGTCTGCTAGTCGTGGGTCTGCTAGCAATGGGTCTGCTAGCAATGGGTCTGCTAGTTATGGGTCTGCTAGCGTAACGGCCAAGGCTACAGCGGCACTGGCGAATCGGCAATCGTTGCGATCGCTAATATTATTGCTGCTAGAGTCAATTGCACCGCAGGGAATTCACGCGGCCAGCGTGTATGGTCAACTAGCAGATCAAGAGGTACCCGCTTGGGTCGAGTGGCTGACGTTGCCAGCCAGCCATCATGCGGCTCTGGCAGAGCCACCGCTAGCGGTGGCAAAACAGGGCGACTGGGGGGCGATCGCCTTTTTACTGAACCGACTGCTTAACCCCGACTTGAGTAAGCAGCTAGAAACGGGAGGAACTCGCCTCCAGCTCTTGCCCAAAGCCGACTTTAATTCTACCGACGTGCCGCCCAAGCAATTGCTGCATGTGATGAGCGATGCCCCGCTTTGTCCTAACCAAGCGCAGGTTAGCAAGGCTGTGGTGCGGTTTTTGAAGGAACTAAATCTGCCGAATTTGAGCGGCGTGCGAGTGTACGGGCGACGGGCAGGGCAAAAACGTCCGCTATGGAGCTACGGGGCAGATTTTGGCTCTCGCAGCCGCTTGGTGCCCGAACCTGCCCCCGAATTTGCGGCTACAGATGCCTATGTGGGCGATCTGCTCACGTCGGGGGGCGACTTGGTGCCACGCCCCGATCTCAACCCGCCGGATATTCAAACGGCCTGGGTACGCCTTTGCGATCGCCTCACCCACGGCATTCGCCAGATTTTAATCCAAACGCAGCTAGTTGTCAGCAGTTCAGATCCCACCGATGCAACGACCACTCAACTCGCGACTGTAAGCGCTCAAGATGTTAAAACAGTGCTGATTTGGGGTGTAACGGGTGTGCTACTTGCGGTTCAGGTCGATTGGGGGCTAGAGCGACTGGTGCGATCGCAACCTACCCCGACTGCCAGTGCCAAGCCAGTCTCCGCGCTAATCGTGCCTACAGATACGATGTCCAATGACGACGGCGGTGCCGCCGAGAATCCCGCCCCGGTTGACTCTTCAGCAGTGCCGCCAGAATCCCCTTTGGTTAGCCGCAGCCCTTCAGGAGAGGCACAGCCCACCTCAATCGGTAATAGTACTCCTAAGCCGGATATTTTTGACTCCACAGAGTTCACGCAATCGCCTCAGCCAGCGCCAACGGCGAGTCCCGCTGCTCGTCCATCTCCTGCTCGTCCATCTATTCGCCCATCTGTAGTGGCGCAGACGGCAACGCCAACAGCGACGTTGCCCTACACACCAGTTGATCCAAAGACGCAGGCGATCGCGGCCAACCTGCTGGCGGCTGGGTCGCCGTTTCCCACTTTTAACAGCCGCCAGTTAGACGAAAAATTGACCCTCTACTATGAGCGCTTAAAGACGGCAGGTCGTCCGCCAGATGTAATGGTAGTTGGGAGTTCGCGGGCGCTGCGCGGTATTGACCCCTTGGCCTTGCAGGCTCAATTAGCGGCGCTGGGCTATGTCGATGCCACCGTGTTTAACTTTGGCATTAACGGCGCGACGGCGCAGGTGGTAGACCTGGTTTTGCGGCAGGTGCTGACCCCAGAGCAACTGCCCCGGTTGGTGATTTGGGCTGACGGAGCGCGGGCGTTTAATAGCGGCACCGTGGATGTAACCTACAGCGGTATTGCCGTTTCTCAGGGCTATCGCGCCCTGCAAGAAGGTCGTCTGAGCCGCCCCAATGTCTTGCCGCAGCCGTCTGCTCCGACAGAGTTAAGTGACGTGGATGGGGAGACTGTTGTAGAGCCAGAGGCTGTACCTGCTGATAACAACGGAATTGGTACATCGCTGCGTAACAGTTACCAAACCCTTGACCGTTGGTTGAGTGAGCAACTGGCGCAAATTTCCTCGGTACATGCCGATCGCGATCGCCTCAAAAACTTACTTCAGCGCTATGTCTCTGGAGTGCAGCCCCAGCCTCCTGCCGATCTCGTCATTGGGGATGGCGCTCAAGCTTCCAGCCCTGCTTCCGTCACCCAATCCCTTTCGGAAGGCGGACGCGATTTGATTGATTTTAATGGCTTCTTGCCACTGCCGCTCCGCTTCAACCCTGCCACCTATTTTCAGGAATATACCAGGGTTGATGGGCGATACGATGGTGACTATGAAAATTTTCGGATTAACGGCGCTCAAGCGGAAGCGTTTCGGGAGTTGCTGCAATTCACGCGATCGCGCCAAATTCCCGTTGTGTTTCTCAACTTACCCTTGACCAAAGAGTATCTCGACCCCATTCGTCTTGCTCACGAGCAAACCTTCCAACAATACATGTTGCAAGAAGCTCTGCGCCAACCCGGCTTTATTTTCCGCAACTTAAACGACCTCTGGTTGAAGCAATACGATTACTTCTCCGATCCTAGCCATCTCAATCGCTACGGAGCCTACGCGATTTCCCGCCGCGTTGCCCAAGACCCCATGATTCCCTGGTCTGACGTGATTCAAAAGTAGGACTGTTCAGCGGTACCCATCAGGTGAGGTTGCCAGTTGCCGTCGATTAGAACCGTGCCGCCCAGTTGTATGGCTTGAACCGTACTCATGCGATAGACCCAGGCAAGTCCTAGCGATCGCTGATCTGGGCTAAAGACTTCAATTTCATCGCGGTGGTATTCGTTTGCATCGGGTGGACGGGTGGGGTCATAGTCTTCTAACCAGTCCAACTCGTCTAGTACAGAGAAGTCGGCAAAGGTGAGCAGGTATCCGTGGATGGGGCTGGTTCCCCTCGTCATGGCTGGGTAGCCCATTGGTAAGTTATAGAGGGTGCCAAGGGCGATCGCCTCTACCGCTTCTACAACGGCATCTTGACAATAGCGGGGATAGTTTTCTTCTCCCGGCTTCAACGTGCCGTAAACGAATACCCTGAGCAGTTCATCACTCACTAGAATCCAACCTTGTACCGAATTTGGTGATCCTAAACTTGTAATGACTTTTATAGCCATAGTCATAAAACTTAGGACATGCCAGCGTCATTCCCGCCTGCGCGGGAATCCAGCCCCGCACCGATCGAGCAGATGGATTCCCGCCTGCGCGGGAATGACAGGGAGGCGTCCTATTGATCATGGCTACCGCTATATTTGATAGTCCTAAATTTGTAATGACTTTTGAAGCGCAGACTTTGCCTGCATTGCAAAAAAAACAGTACATCAATACTGTTATCCCGAATTTAGAGTCCCAAATTGCATCCTAACCCACTCGCGAAATTCGCGGATTAGGGCAGGATAGCTGCTGTCGATCGCCCGGTTGAGGAATTCTGATAATTGAGTAACGGGAAAGTTTGGAAATGCCAAGCTGCGATCGCTTTCCCCGTAGGCTCCAGCTTGCAATTGGTAGACGATTAGCCGCTGTCCATCGTAGCGCCACACTTCAGGCACCCCCAAGGCGGCATAAACGTTTAACCGATTGATGGACGAATACGTAATATCAATTTCGATGGCGAGATCAGGTGGCGGATCACGCTCTAAGTCAATTCGGCGTAGCCCTTGCACAGCGGCGGCATTACGAAAATAAAAGCACTCGTCGGGTTCTACAGCGGCGAAATCGACTCGTTTGTAGGTGGTTGAGCCAAGTGGGTAATAGTCTATCGCCAGTTCTTCGGCCAGGGTTTCAACCAATCGCCCTGCTGTTTTCTTGTACAGCTCGTGTTCGGGCGAGGGAGACATAATTTCTAGTGCGCCGCTGTAATAGGTGAGGCGCAGGTGACGATGCTGCGCCTCCAGATCATCTCGCAGCGCCTCATAGGTTTGCCAGCGAATGCCATCCAGTCGAATCGCAGCTTCGGTGGGGTTGGGAACGGCAACGATAGTCATGGGGCGATCGCTCCTTTAAGTATCTTTGCTGATCCTAGTGCCCAAAGCTTGGGTGAGCTGTACCCGCTATGCACCAACAGATTCTTTGGCAGCGTAGAGCACTTCGGCGGTAATCTGTTCAAAACCGCGATCGCGAGCAAACTTCTCGGTGTTGCGCTTCACCTTGCCGCGCACAAAGCCGGGAATTTTGTTGAGTTCTGCCAAGCCATCTTTGCTCCAGCCCAGGTCAGTATCGGCAGACATGCCCTTCGTGATGCCTTCTTTTGTATCGTGACCGCCGAAGATTTCTAACAGGTGGTCTTCCATGCCCAGGGTAAAGGAGTTGTAGATCAAATCGGTGAGCTGGTTGGTGCCTTCGTAGCCCAAAAATGGCTTATAGCCAATCGGGAAGTTTTGAATGTGGATGGGCGAGGCAATCACGCCGCAGGGAATATCCAGGCGCTTGCCGACGTGGCGCTCCATTTGGGTACCGAAGATAGCACCGGGTTCAATTCGGGCGATCGCGTCGGCAATGGCTCCGTTATCTTCGCTAATCAGCACTTCATCGCAGTATTCACTCACCTGCTCACGAAACCAGTCTGCGTCGTACTTGCAATACGTCCCTGCCATCACGACGTGGATGCCCATTTCCCGCGCCAGAACCTTGGTCATGGCGGCAGCGTGGGTATTGTCGCCAAACACGACGGCCTTTTTGCCCGTTAGGTTTTGACAGTCAATCGAGCGCGAAAACCAGGCCGCTTGAGACACATGCAGGGTTTGCTCTTTAATGTAGGCTTCGTAGTTAACCTCTGCCCCTTGCTCGTTCAGGGTTTTCTGAATGGCGCGAATGCAGCGAGCGGTTTCGACCACACCCATCGGGGTGATATCGACAAACGGCGTGCCAAATTCTGCTTTGAGGAATTCCGCAGAGGCTAAGCCCAGTTCCCGATAGGGCAGCAGGTTAAACCAAGCGCGGGGCAAACTCTTCAGGTCGTGAACCGATGCGCCTTCGGGAATCACAGCATTCACCTCAATTCCCAAATCTGCCATCAACCGCTTTAGCTCGGTGCAGTCGTGATGGGCGTGGAAGCCTAGGGTGGAGATGCCAATGATATTGACCGAGGGCTTGTCGGTTTTGTCAGTGCGAATGTCGCCTTTTTTGCGGGCTTTGGCGATGTAGTACTGAATCATTTGCTGCAAGGTGCGATCGGCGGCTTGCAGTTCGTTGAAGCGGTAGTGGTTAACATCCGCCAAGATCACGTCGCCTTTGGCTTCAATTTGGGCGCGATCGACAAAGTTTTGCAGGTCTTCTTGCAGAATGCTAGAGGTGCAGGTGGGGGTGAGCACAATCATGTCGGGGTGCTCTTCTTGGTCTTTGCGAGTAATATTGTCCACCACCTTTTCTTGAGAGCCACGCGCCAGCACGTTGCGATCAACCACGCTGGTGGTAACGGGGGTAAAGTCGCGCTCCCGTTCCAGCATCGATCGCATCACGTTAAAATAATCGTCGCCAATTGGAGCGTGCATGATGGCGTGAACGTTCTTAAAAGAACTGGCAATGCGGAGGGTGCCAATGTGTGCGGGGCCTGCATACATCCAGTAAGCCAATTTCATAACGCAGTCTCTCTGAGGGGTTGGGAGTGCCGTGGCAGTTCCGGGAATAGCGGTTTCTCCCGGTTTACGTTTTGATTGTCTCAAAGATGTGAGAGTTGTGAGCATCGGCGGTTTAGGTGGTTGGGCTGGAGATGGGTGAGAGGCGATCGCCCAAACTCTTACTCCAGAAACCGTCTAGCGATCGCCACCGCCGTCTTTACCCGGTCTGATCGAAACGATTCTTAATGCTCTGATATATTCCGAAATCCTTACCCCATGAGGGCTTAGAGTTTCAACCAGCTTTCCAACGGATCAGTAGAGCGGACGAGGTGCATTCCTGCATCCGCAAACCGCTGGTAGGTGGCATCGGCCAAATCGGTAAAGTCCACCACGCCGGGAACCACAACGGGCGAACTGCAATCTTCGAGCAGGTAGATTTTGTGCGCTAGGGCAGGATCGGTGGCCTGAATTTCAGTCAGCAAGTCGTCTACTGTCCAGGCGACGCAGTGGCTTTTGGCTTGACCCGCCACCAGAATGGCATCGAAGTTCAGCAAGGTGTTAATCAACGCCGTGTTTTTAGCGGCGATCGCCCGTTTCTCCTGATCTTCCAGCACTTCCGGTTTCAGTACCGAGTAGTTCTCTGTTAACGGATTGCTGCCTTTGAGTTCAAACAACGTTTGGGTTTGACGCGCCATGCTGTGAAAAAAACATGCCTCTTCAACTGCCGACACTAAAGCGTGACCAATGCCGCCCAGCATCGAGTGATACGGCCAGATGGTGAGCGGAAATTTATTGGTCTGGTGGAGCTGCCGAACGTAGTGCAGCGCGTAGGCTTGTAGCGTTTCGACATTGCCCTGAGTCAACTGCGGGGCGATCGCCGGATTAGCCATCCACACCCCCTGCTCCACATCCTCTAGCTGAATCATGGTCATAGCGGGGGGATGCTGCCCAGCAGCGTTTACCCAAAACACCGGATGGAAAATTTGGGTGGCTGTGTGGGTGTCGAGGGTGGGGGCGATCGCCGTAATGTTGCCCAAATTGCGATAGATAAACTCACACAAGCGTCGATTATCGTCCACTGCACCCGTGCCCGATCGTCCCCCGACAAATAGCTCAAAATCGGGCAAACAAAACGTATTTTGTACATCGATCGCCAGCAAACACACCCGCACGGCATCCGTCGCGGCTGGCGCAATGTGATACTGCTGTGCCCATTCCGCCGCTTGTACCGCCCGCTCTTGATAGGGCACCCGCCACACCGCACCCACCCGCTGTGGATCAAAGTGTCCCGGAATTGGTAACTGCGTAAGCGTGCCCATACGAGGTCCTCGAAGTTGGGAAGTGTAATGCAAAAACTCTATAGTGTTATTCTTACACTATTGTTGAATAAAGCGGGACAAACTAAGACTGCGATCGCCATCTTCCTTATCCATGCCACACACCTACCAACACCCTCGTCCCGCCCTCACCGTTGATTGTGTTGTCTTCGGCTTAGACACGCAACATAGCCTCAAAGTGCTGCTAATTCGGCGTAAGCTGCCGCCTTTTGCTGGGGAATGGGCACTGCCCGGTGGGTTTGTCCATTTGGATGAATCGCTCGAACAGGCTGCCCGACGGGAACTGCGAGAAGAGACAGGCTTAGACCATGTGTTTTTAGAGCAACTCTACAGTTTTGGAGCCGTGAACCGCGATCCCCGCGAACGAGTAGTGGCGATCGCCTACTACGCACTGGTGAATCTGCAAGAATATACGCTTCATGCTGAAACCGATGCCAGCGATGCTGCCTGGTTTACTGTGACTAAACTGCCACCCTTAGCCTTCGATCACGATCGCATTCTCAATACCGCCCTAGCTCGACTCAAAGGCAAACTGCGCTATGAACCGATTGGCTTTGAATTATTACCCAAAAAATTTACCCTTTATCAACTGCAAAAACTCTACGAAACTGTTCTAGGCTATCCCGTAGACAAGCGCAACTTTCGCAAAAAGTTTCTCAAAATGAACGTGTTAACTGCACTAGATGAAGTCGAACCAGGGGCCAATCACCGCGCTGCCCGACTCTACAAATTTGATGAAAAAAACTATCAAAGTTTGAAAGAAACAGGATTTAATTTTGAAGTCTAGCGTCCTTGGGAGTTTAGAAAAAATAACTTGGACAGGCAAGGGGCTTAAGCCCCTTGTTCAACGGGATGTTTTCTGCAAAACGTTCAACTTATTCTTGCTTCCGCCGCCAAGTACTAGTCTCCTAGGTGAAGAATAATATTCTCAACTGCTTACAAATTCGTTCTTGCGGCACTCCTGCTCTCGACACCCATTGTTACAATGGATATCACCCTAGATCTGGTCTTTGAGGCGATCTCGTTTTACCATGCAGCCAACCGACCCCAGTAAATTCACCGAGAAAGCGTGGGAGGCGATTGTCAAGTCCCAAGATGTCGCCCGTAGCTATAAGCAGCAAAACCTGGAAGTTGAGCATGTGGCGATCGCCCTGCTAGACCAAGGCGGCTTGACAGACACCATCCTCAGCAAAGTGGGAATCGAACCTGACAGCCTGCGGCAAAAGCTGGACTCTTTTGCGGTGCGTCAGCCCAAGGTCTCGTCGGCTGATTTGAGCCAGCTATTTTTGGGGCGCGGCTTGGACTTGTTTCTCGATAAAGCCGAGACGGCTCGAACGGCGCTGCAAGATGAATTTATTGCAGTAGAACACCTATTGCTAGCGCTGTGCGAAGAAGATCGCGTCGGTCGGCGGCTATTCAAAACGGCCAATGTAGAAGCAAAGCAGCTTGAAATCACCATCAAGGCGATTCGCGGTAGTCAGCGCGTGACCAACCAATCGCCAGAGTCGCAATACGAGGCGCTAGAGAAATACGGTAAAGACTTGACCGAACTGGCCAAAGCGGGCAAGCTTGACCCCGTGATTGGCCGCGATGAGGAAATTCGGCGGGTGGTGCAGGTGCTGTCGCGCCGCAGTAAAAATAACCCGGTGCTGATTGGAGAACCCGGTGTTGGTAAAACGGCGATCGCCGAAGGGTTAGCCCAGCGCATCATTAACGGCGACGTGCCCGAATCGCTAAAAAATCGCCAGCTCATCAGCCTGGATATGGGTTCTCTAATTGCCGGAGCCAAGTATCGGGGCGAATTTGAAGAGCGCCTGCGGGCAGTGCTGCGCGAGGTGACCCACTCAGACGGACACATCGTTTTATTTATTGACGAACTGCATACGGTGGTGGGAGCGGGCTCTTCATCGGGTACAACGGATGCCAGCAACTTGCTCAAGCCGATGCTGGCGCGGGGCGAATTGCGCTGTATTGGAGCCACCACGCTAGACGAATATCGCAAGCACATTGAGAAAGATGCTGCGTTGGAACGCCGATTTCAACAGGTTTATATTGATCAGCCCAGTGTTGAAGATACGATCTCAATTCTGCGCGGCCTGAAAGAAAACTACGAGCGGCATCACAACGTCACCATTACAGACTCGGCGCTGGTGGCGGCGGCTACGTTGAGCGATCGCTACATTACCGATCGCTTTTTGCCCGATAAGGCGATCGACTTGGTGGACGAAGCTGCCGCCAAAATCAAAATGGAGATCACCTCCAAACCGACGGATCTAGAAACGATCGAGCGGCGCATTCGGCAGTTAGAGATGGAAGAACTATCGCTCAAGAGTGAAGGCGATCGCATGGGGTTGACCAGTGCCGCCTTCCGTCCGTCTAAAGAAAAACTAGAGCGGATTCGCGACGAGATCGGTCAGCTTAAACCAGAGAAACAAAAGCTCGACACGCAGTGGAACTCTGAAAAAGAGATTATGGAAGCGCTCAAAGGGCTGCGCGACGAAGAAGGAGAGCTACAGCGACAGATCGAAAAAGCCGAGCGCGACTACGATCTCAACACCGCTGCCCAGCTAAAATATGGCCGCCTCGAAACGCTGCATCGAGAGCTAGAAACCACTGAAGCCAGCCTCACCGAAATTCGCAGTCAGGCGGGTAAGGTGCTGCTGCGGCAAGACGTGACGGATGCAGATATTGCCGAAATTGTCGCCAAGTGGACGGGCATTCCAGTTAACCGCCTGCTTGAAACCGAGCGGCAAAAGTTGCTAAATCTGGAATCTTTCTTACATCAGCGGGTCATTGGCCAACACGAAGCGGTCGCTGCCGTGTCTGCGGCCATTCGTCGTGCCCGCGCTGGTATGAAAGATCCGGGACGACCGATTGGCTCCTTTATGTTCTTAGGCCCTACAGGCGTTGGCAAGACCGAGCTGGCGCGAGCCTTAGCCGAGTGCATGTTTGACTCTGATGATGCGCTGGTGCGGCTGGATATGTCGGAGTATATGGAAAAGCATTCGGTGTCGCGCTTAGTCGGTGCGCCTCCGGGATATGTGGGGTACGAAGAAGGCGGCCAGTTGACCGAAGCCGTCCGTCGTCGTCCCTATTCCGTTGTGCTGCTGGATGAAGTAGAAAAGGCGCACCCCGACGTGTTTAATATTCTGTTGCAAGTGTTAGACGATGGCCGCATTACGGACTCGCAGGGTCGCACCGTCGATTTCCGCAACACGGTTGTGGTGATGACCAGCAACATTGGCAGCGAACACATTTTGGATGTGTCGGGTGACGACTCCAAATATGAGCAGATGCGTAAACGGGTGATGGACGCGCTGCGATCGCACTTCCGCCCAGAGTTTCTCAACCGTGTCGATGACATTATTCTGTTCCACGCCCTTAGCCTCAAGGAACTGCGGCAGATTGTGGGGATTCAACTCCAGCGCATTCATCGTCTGCTGGCAGACCAAAAGATCAGCCTAGAACTGACGACTGCGGCTCAAAACCACATTGCCGATGTGGGCAACGACCCGACCTACGGAGCACGTCCACTCAAGCGCGCAATTCAAAAGGAAATCGAAAATCCGCTGGCCACCAAGCTGCTGGAAAACACCTTCGTAGAAGGCGACACCATTTTGGTAGATGTGGCAGATCACAAGCTGTCGTTTGACAAGAAAGTTACAGTGCCGCGATCGCCCCTAGCGGTTGTCACCCAACCCGTTGCTACCGACAGTTGAGAAATCAGCTAATTGAGAAATCAGCCCTTTAAAACCATCCTCTCAGTCAAAACATCCTCTCAGTCACGCTCCCAGGAACTTTGCTCTATGACCCTCGCTTCTGACCAAAAAATCTGGACTGACGCGGAATTTATGGCGCTGCCCGATGGCGATCGCTACGAGTTAATTAATGGAGAATTAATCACTGTGGGCAATTCTGGGATGGAGCATGGCAATCTAGGTGCTTTTCTGGCAGGAGCCATTGAATTCCATGTTCGTTCCCGAAAACTAGGCGCGACCTGTGACTCTAGTACGGCATTTACGATGAAGTCGGGAAATCGGCGATCGCCTGATGTGTCGTTTGTGTCTAGAGAGCGATTGCAAGGGCTAAAGCGCCTGCCCAAGGGTTATTTGCAGGGTGCGCCCGACTTAGCCGTTGAAATTATTTCTCCTAGCAATACGTTTGAGGAAATCCACAACAAGATTGTGGAGTATTTCGATAACGGTTCTAGGCTAGTTTGGGTGGTTCACCCCGATGAGAAATCAGTGTTGGTCTATCATCAGCCCGAACCCGATCGCTTGCTCACAACATCCGATTATCTGAATGGTGAGGATGTGATTCCAGATTTCTCGCTTCCCGTTGCAGCTCTGTTTATTGAACTAGAGTTTTAGCTGACCTGCCCTGTAGTCGATCGCCCTTACATTCGCTAGGGGGTAGTGGTATTGATGTAAGGATTTTTTGATGGGCGGGCGAAGTCCGCCCATCAAAAATCTTTACCAATTTAGGACTATTCGCTAGCGATCGCGCACCCACAAGGCCAGCCCGCCTCCGCGTCCCCGTGCAGCGATAAAATCTTCAGTAATGCAAAAAAAGGCGAAGAAAGGCAGTTTGGCAATCCGACGGTCTGCAAACGCCTGTTGCACCTTGCCGCCGACTTTGCCCCGATAGAGTGATCGCCCAAAGGCGCTGATCTCCAAAGCGGTAAAATCAAACGCCAGCAGGTTTTTCCTGCCCTCGTAGCGACAGGGCCCTGTAAACGTCATTGCCAATGACCCTAACTTGGCTTGATTGCGAATCGTGCCAAGATTAGCCGCAGTTTCCGCAGATTCAGCCGACTGAAGAGGCTGGAAGGAGATTTTGGCGATCGCCAGTTTTGGCACATAGAAACCACCGCCCAGCACAATACCACCCCGTTGTCGCACCTGACGCGTGCCTGTAGCAAAACAGAGCCGCCAGTCGCCCCACAGAGCATCTACCGGATAGCTAAGGCGCTGCTGTTTGGCTGCGATCTCGCCCGCCAGCAGCGCCTTAACCATTAGGTCTGTTATTGGTCGCGTCAGCGTCTCGTCACGAAATGCTAAAGCAGCTTGCGACAGGGTGGCCAAAAAATCGAAATTTGATTGGGAAGTCACATCTTACATCCGGGCTAGGGACGTTATTTTAGCGAGCTTATCTTGATTTAACCCTTCCAGGTCGTTGAGTTGAAGCCAGCCCTCTTTGAGCAACCCAGCAAACACAAAAACCAGCGCAGGGTATTGGTAGTCGTACTTCCCATCAACTTCATGCCGTCTAGCGCTCAAAAAGTCGTGTAACCGCCAGAGGTCACTCAATTCGACGACTGTGGTTGCTTCCTCTCGAACTTGTTTGAGCAACGACTTAACCTCGCGTGCGTAAGCTTGGTCAAAGGCAGTTCGAGCCACATTCTTTTCAGTTTCAGTCCACTCAGCTTCACTCACTTGCATGATCCAGTCTAAAATTTGTGTGGTTAATTAAAAATTTGTACGGTTAGTTAATTGGATTAGCTCAATACGGCTTTCTGAAGAAAGTGAGCGCCCCTTCACCAAAAGCGATCGCCACCACCCCTAGACGGCTTATGCTCCGTCTGTTTTCTATCGTTAGTTTAGACAGCTTTCTAAACGTGTTGACTTTGTCAGCGTCTCGCGTATAGCCATAGACGGATTGGTTAGGACGGGGTGCAGGGGTGGAACCCCTGGCTGGGGGGGGAGCCCCCCCACCCCCGTTGATGCCCGTGGCCGAACCGTTTTGGCGACAACGATACGGGGAATAAAAACCTTTTAAAAATGGGGTTGTGTTTTTGAGTTACGTTTTTTTTGATGGGCGGGCTACGCCCGCCCATCAAAAAATCCTTACCAATTTAGGACTACCAAAAACTGCCCAGAGTGTTGGTCTAGCGAACCAGGTTTAACAGCTCTTTGGGAGACGCTAGCAAGTCAATAGCAACAAAAAAGATTTTGCCTTCAGGATTGATCAAGAACCGCCAAGCCATGTTCATGCCCACAGCCGCACCAAACCAAGGCGTTTGAACCTTGCCTGTAACTTTCACTTGGGTGTAGCCATCTTCTGCGGGTTCAGCGATTCCACGCTCTGGAATCAAGTTGAGGTTTTGGCATTCTTCCCGGAAAAACCGCAGAACCGCGTCTTTGCCCACAATGGGTCTGCGGAAAGGCGGCTGCAAAGCGCCGTCTGCCATAAACAGCTCGATTAATGCATCAAAGTCATTTGCATTTAAGTTGTTCATGTAGCTCAACACGGTTGGGTTGTCGATCCCTTCGATGGTGACTTGGGTTCGCTGAGCCGATTCTTTGGGGGCAACCACTGGTTCAGAGATTCTGGTGTAGCCGCCCAGTTTACTTGCATCAAACCCCATGTCTACCACAGAGTTTCTCAAGACAGTGATTTGTTGACCTTGATCCAAGTTTTTGAGGGTTTCCAACACAGCCGTGGCATTCGCTGAAAGCTTGTAACCAGTTGGGATGGGCGCGACGATGCCCTGCTCCATCCATTCCCCAAGCTGATTCCAAAAACCCAGCTTAATGTTAGGTGACCACGTAGCATAGGTGCGGCAAATGGGCGTATCTGCATGATTTGCCAAATCGCACATGACTTGAGTCTGTTCCACAAACGCCATTTTCTTGATTGTGTTCAGGGTTTCTTCAGCAAACTGCATGTTCGCTGCACCTGGAGCTGCAACAGTGACGGATTTGCCCATTTCTAAGAATGCGAACCACGTCCAGGCTAGTTGGTCTTCAGCATTAAGTTGGTTAAATCGTGCCGTCAAGGCTGGTACCGCATCAGCCGACAGAGTGCTGGGGAAAATACCACGAGCCGAATCAATAGTAATTGCCATGGAGAGGAATACCTCGCTAAATTTTTCAACTGCCACACATGAAGCGAAACATGCTTGGAAAGTTGTTTTGCTTCCTTGTCACCAAATTATCATAATAGTGTTACAAAAATTAAAAGAAACTTTGCCCTTATTTCAGATGTTCAGTGTCGTCTTTAGCTGCAATATCCAATCTGTAATGGGTGAAACCTGTTTTGCTGTGAGTGCAGAGCTGCTGAGTCAAATACCGCCCTTGAGGTTGAAAACGCTAAGATAGTATAGCTTTCAGCATATTTTTGCAACACATTTTGAACCCTTAGAGCTGTGCTCAGGCGAGAGTTAAACCCAAGATGTATCAATCCGTTTTTTGGTTAAATCTTAAACAGTGTCGAGAAGATCAAAAATCAAAATAAGCTGCTGTTGTTAGATTCTCTAACCAACTGGCTCCTTTTTTCTCAGATTTGCCATCGTATGGATGGATGAGAAGGCGGTAGTCCTAAATTGGTAAGGATTTTTTGATGGGCGGGCGAAGCCCGCCCATCAAAAAATCCTTGCATCAATACCACTACCGAGAAGGCTACAACCCGATGTCTTCTCATTTCTGCTCTGGTTATTTTTGCTCTGGATGTGCCAGTTCAGGTGGGACGAATCCCATTTCATTAATCACCCGTAGCATTTTATATAGCCGTCCCAAATCTCGCTGATTGAATTCCAACACTAGACGGGGGAGATGGTCAATTTCGGGCGCGTCGGTTTCTTGGGGCAGGGCTACGGTTTGCTGAATCTGCCCTTTTACTAGGAGGCTGTTGAAATTCTGGTTCAGCTCGTCTAACTGCTCTAGCGATAATGCCTGATTCAGCCGGATTACCAACTGGTTGCCTACATAACGACTAGAGTGGTAGACCCGGTAAAAGCTGGCGATCGCCTCACACGCTACATCCACGCGATCGGTGATCGTATATAAGTCCAAATCTTGGGGGCTAATTAACCCGCCGTGTAACAAATGATCTTTAATGTAAGACTGCCAACCTTGCCAATAATCACTCCCCGGCGGATCGATTAACACCAACGGCACCAATCCCGATTTACCCGTCTGCATCAGCGTTAGGCATTCAAACGCTTCGTCTTGGGTGCCAAAGCCACCCGGAAACAGCGCCAGCGCATCGCTCTCGCGCAAGAAAAACAGCTTGCGGGTAAAGAAATACTTAAAGTCAATTAGCTTGCGATCGCCCTCTAGTACTGGATTTGCCCCTTGCTCAAACGGTAGCTGAATATTTAGTCCAAACGACTTTTCTACCCCCGCTCCCTCATTCCCCGCCTGCATAATGCCACCACCTGCCCCTGTCATCACCATGAACCCCTGCTGCGTCACACAGCGGGCGAACTCTACTGCCATCTGATAGGCAGGGTGGTCAGGTTGAATGCGGGCAGAACCAAAAATTGTGATCTTGCGGATGTGACGATAGGGATGAAAAATCTGAAACGCTCGTCCCATATCTTGAAGCGCAGAATTAAGAATTTTCCAATCCAGTCGATCGGCATCCCCGGCTGCCATTTGAACCAACGTTTGCAATGACTGTTGAATCAGTTCACCATGTTTGAGTCCTTGCAAGCCATCAATCAGACTATTGACCTCCACCCGAAGCGATTCTAAAGCGGGGGATAAAGGGGATGAGCGCATGAAATTCTCCGAACTGCACAGGATCTTAATTTTAATCGGACTAACGCAGTTAACGAATGTTAAACCTCGTCTAACTTGAAACCCAGAGTTTCCCTCACCCTTTTCATATATGCCGAAGGCTTTAAGCCCTCTCCCTGGGGAGAGGGACTTTGAAAGCTTTTCCGGCTCCCCTCGCCCTTTGGGAGAGGGGCTGGGGGTGAGGGCTAAAACTACAGTTCTCAACGTGGACTTGGTTTATCAAACATGCCCTAAGTAAAGTGACTACGGCTATAGAATCTAAATTTTCACAAATTATACACTTTCTACAGTGTTGCGGCGTTTGCGCGCTATAATTCACTCAAAAGACGCTGATGCGAATTCAACGCTCCTGCGGTTGCTAGCAGATCAATCGGCAGCAGGAAGCGAGTGACGTTCGTCTCCGCAGGTTTTTGAGACTGCAATGGGTCAAATTGGTTACCTGGTCTCTGTGGATAGGTAATGTCTGAATTTGACCGCTGATTAGGAATTGCCAACTGGGTTGTATGTCTGGGGCGTGAGAACTGCGTTCCAAAACCCTAAGCATATAGCCGGATAGGCAATTCTATCCATCCTGTGAATCTATCCGCGATGTTCTGCAACCCATGAGCTGTAGAACATTGAAGTATTTTAGGTAGGAGATTTTTCTTCACCTTAGCATCATGCCAGAGTTTTGTATTTCAAATAACAGTTCACATCCCTGGGGCAGCGCCGCAGCTATCCGTGCTCCCTGGGCTGCCCCCTTTTGAGGAAATTGAATGCCGAAGCAAATTATTGTCGCTGAACAGCATCGGATTGCTGCTGTTTTTTCAGGAGATCAGATTCAAGAACTTATCGTTGCAACTGGTAGTCATCAAGTTGGTGACATTTACCTCGGAATTGTTGAAAACGTATTGCCTGGAATTGACGCGGCATTCGTCAACATTGGCGATAGTGAACGCAATGGTTTTATCCACGTAACAGATTTAGGTCCATTAAAGTTGAAGCGATCGGCAGCTTCGATTACTGAACTATTGGTGCCTCAGCAAAAGGTGCTGGTGCAGATTATGAAGGAGCCAACGGGCAACAAAGGGCCACGTCTAACTGGCAATGTTAGCTTACCCGGTCGTTACCTCGTGCTCATGCCCTCGGGTCGCGGTGTAAACCTGTCCCGCCGGATTCGCAGTGAAAACGAACGCAATCGGCTCAGAGCCTTGGCTATTTTGGTTAAGCCATCTGGCATGGGTCTCTTGGTTCGGACGGAAGCAGAAAATGTGCCCGAGGAAGCGATCATTGAAGACTTAGAAAATCTGCAAAAGCAGTGGGAAAATGTCCAGCAAGAAGCTCTAACGACCCGTCCTCCTAGCCTGTTGAATCGTGACGATGACTTTATCCAGAAGGTGTTGAGAGACGTTTACAGTGCAGATGTAAATCGCATCGTAGTTGACTCGCATACTGGGTCAAAGCGCGTCAAGCAGCACCTGATGAACTGGAGCGGTGGTAAAACTCCACCTGGAGTTTCAATTGATCACCACCGCGAACGCATTCCAATTCTGGAATACTTTCGGGTTAATGCATCTATTCGAGAAGCATTGAAACCTCGGGTAGATTTACCATCAGGTGGCTACATCATCATTGAACGGACAGAAGCGTTGACAGTAATTGACGTTAACTCTGGCTCGTTTACGCGATCGGCAACTGCCCGAGAAACAGTCCTGTGGACTAACTGTGAAGCCGCAACCGAAATTGCCCGCCAATTGCGTCTACGCAATATTGCAGGGGTGATTGTGGTTGACTTCATTGATATGGAATCTCATCGCGATAAGCTTCAAGTATTAGAGCAGTTTAACAAAGCCATTCGGGCAGATAAGGCTAGGCCTCAAATTGCTCAGCTAACTGAATTAGGGTTGGTAGAGTTAACTCGCAAACGTCAAGGACAAAATCTTTATGAGCTGTTTGGTCGCCCTTGTACGACCTGTGGTGGTTTAGGGCACTTGGTGCATTTACCGGGTGAAACAGATGCAGCAACTCAGCCGCTCGAAATCACTCGAGTTATTTCTAATCCCGAGGCGCGTGTAGCTCCTGTGCGTGAGCCAATTTGGGATAGCAGCAGCGATGATGACTCGGGTAGCATGCCTGCATCAGATTCCCAAGAGCTGGATCTGACCAACCATCCCAGCTACAACGAGCGCGGTCGAGCAGATAATCGACGTCGACGTCGCACTCGCGGTGGTCGACCCGGGGAGCCTATTGTGAGAGGCAATGGCTCTCGATTGTTGGAGGCAGAAACTGAGGTCGATGACGTTACTTCAGTAGATGAACTAGAGGTTCCTGCTCCGATCGTAATGCCCGCGGCGCGAGAACCTCGTCCCGATAAAGTAGAGCGCAGCGGACGAACAGCCACTCGACGCGATAAACTCGCGGCGGAGCCACCTCAGGTCATTGCTATAGAGATGACATCAGAAGAACAGGAGGTCTACGCTGTCATGGGCGTTTCACCATTGGTGCTAACTCAGGAAACGGTCAAAGATCCAAAATCTACTATTATTTCGGTAACGTTACCTGGACAACGAGCCGCTGTTAATGGTTCGATGCCAGGAGAGGGTACACATACCCTGGGAGAGGGTACACATACCCTGGGAGAGGGTACACACAAACCTGATACCACTTCGAAGTCTGACCTAGAGGTTGAACCGGATGATATACCTGCGATCGCCCTTCCTGTGGTGGCACCCATTCCAGTTGAAATTATTTTTCGATCTGAGGTGAAGCACGATGAAAGCCTAGATGTTAGGTCTAGCAGCGTTGTTTCTAACAGCGAAAGGGCTTCTGTAAACGCTGAGGAAGGTGACGCAGCCAATCGCCGTCGGCGTCGTCGTCGTTCATCAATCAACTCTAATGGAAGAGACTCTGAAAGCTAGTATTTGAGGGAGGCATTGCATACTCCGCTTGTGTAATGTCATGTCCTGGAAGTTGTCACTCTTGAATACAGCACGTCTCAAGTGTGTGAGGTCAAGTGTATGAGGTACAGACTTTCGATGGAAAGTCTGGTTTTATCCAAGCGCAAAGCGGTGCATTGTACTGGGGTGCTTAATCTGCTAGACCCGGTGAAGGAATTTCAATTGAGTTTGCTGCCAAATTCACTCCAGGTAGAAGGCATTGTAGCGGGAGTGGATGAAGTGGGGCGAGGAGCTTTATTTGGCCCAGTTGTTGCAGCAGCAGTTATTCTGCCAGACTTAGCCTTTTCTGAGTTGGCGGCAGTGGGTGTTACTGACAGTAAGCAACTTTCGGCCTTGCGGCGAGAGCAACTTGCCTATGAGATTCGGGCGATCGCTACTGACTGTCGATTAGGTCTAGCTACAGTACAAGAGATCGACCGCCTGAATATTCTGCAAGCCTCACTGTTAGCCATGCGACGGGCGATCGCTCAACTAAACCCTCAGCCCGATATGTGTTTAATTGACGGCAACCAACGCATCCCTCACTTGCTTCTACCTCAACAGACTCTAGTCAAAGGCGATCAACAATCGTTGGCGATCGCATCCGCTAGCATCATTGCTAAAGTTTGGAGAGATCGGCTAATTGTCCGGTTATCGCAGAGATATCCAGGCTACGACTTGGCTACCAATAAAGGATACGGCACTGCCAAACATCGTTTAGGACTTCAACAGTTGGGCGTAACTCGCCAACATCGACTGAGTTTTAGCCCATGTCGCCAAGAAAATAGTCCTCTAATTTAGCTGTTTCGGACTTCGACAGGAAACAGTTATCTTAGAGGACTATTTTAGTTTTAGTAGAGCATAGGTAGTCCTAAACAGGTAAGGATTTTCAGATGGGCGGGCGAAGCCCGCCCATCTGAAAATCCTTACCTCAATACCACTACCGAGCACAAACAGCTCTGAGATGGCCGTCTTTTTGAGCTGTAGCGTTACTCGGTGACAAAGGAAAGCAATTGCGCTTCAGCCGCTTCACTACCTTGCGCTGTCGCCCAGTTACAGTAATCAGAGACAAGCTGGTGCATTAATCGTTGCTTAATTGTCAGCAAGACACTACGTAGCAGTCCATTTCCAGCAGCCTCTAATAAGGGCTTGGGAGTTAACCAAAATGCTGGCGGTAAACCAACCTCTACTCGCAAATCAGCTTGGCCTACCAGACACGTACCTCTTTCCGTTTTGGTCGGCACCAGTTTGCCCAGCAAATCGAGGTCAAAGCGTTCGTTGATATATTCAACCCCACGAATTTCACAGGCAAGCGATCGCAGATAAATAGTGCCATCCGACTCTGTCCATATCTGCATATCGACCGTAGGTTGAATACTGAGAGTCAAAAAATTCAAAGGGCGCATTTTCAATCGAAATGTATCCCTGCTAAGTTCGTCTACTCGGCTACGGTCAACTAGGGCACCGATCAGTCGCTGTGGTTGCCGCAAATAATGCTCAATTGGAATGGGCTGTTTTGGTACAAGCAATTCAACCGATTGAGACGCCGTAAATTGAATTTGCATCACAGTAAAGACGAATACGAATGAAATCAGAAAATTGACGCTAGAGATAGACTGTGGTGACTAGTCGGAAATCTACAAACCCCTCATACTGATTTGAGAAGGTTGCAACTGTCTCGTCCCGCCTAAACTACCTCATCTAAAGTTTAACTAAATTTTACAATCTCTTGTGGAAATCCACCTTGACATTGCCTTTAGTGCCTAATCTTACCTCGCCTACATGATAGGACTTAACTGAATGTTGCAATTGTTTAGATAGAACTTATCTGTCCAAAGCGGCAGATTTAGTAACCTTTTACTGCACAAACCCTCACCCCAATTAATGAGACGATGAGCTAGTCATTTTACGATTACTTATCCGCGCCCAATCATCCACTCTACCTAATCTTTGTAGAACAACCCTATGGCAGCATATATCGCCTATTTGGGACCCTCAGGAAGCTACACAGAAGATGCGGCGATCGCCTGTGCCGCATGGTTAACCGAGTCTACGAGAAAAGAAATATCTCTAGTTCCGTTTTCTAGTATCTCTCAAGCTCTCAAGGCAACTCAGAATGGACAGACCCAGTTTTCTGTCGTCCCTGTAGAAAATTCTATTGAGGGCAGTGTTACTACGACCTTAGATACACTGTGGCACCTAGAATCTTTGCAGGTACAGCGGGCACTAGTGTTGCCCATCTCCCACGCTTTAATTTCTTGCGCTCCTACATCAGAGGCAATTCAGAGAGTATATTCTCACCCTCAGGCGCTAGCTCAATGCCAAGGCTGGTTAGAACGAGTGATGCCCCATGCCAAACTGATTCCTACCAGCTCCAACACAGAAGCATTACAGCGTTTACGAGACGAAGTGGTAGCAGGGGCGATCGCCTCTCAGCGAGCTGCCGATCTATATCAACTCCCCGTCCTTGCACATCCCATCAATGACTATCCCGACAACTGCACGCGCTTTTGGATTTTGAGTTTGCAGCCCTCTCCAGGCGGTCGATATACTTCGCTGGGTTTCAGCGTACCTGCAAATCTACCGGGCGCACTGGTTAAGCCACTCCAAGTCTTTGCTGAACGCGGCATTAATCTTAGCCGAATCGAATCGCGACCGACTAAACGTTCGTTAGGAGATTACTTATTTTTTGTAGATATCGAAGCAGACGCTAGCAGCCTAGCAGTGCAGGATGCTCTTAGCGCTCTAGCAACCTATACAGAAACGCTAAAAATATTTGGCAGCTACCCCATCATGCCGATTAACTAGCACCACCTGAATCTAAAGCATCTTTCAGTGCCGTTCGCGCTGCTAAATGATTACGGGTGGACGTTAAAATTTCTGCCTCTCGATCCAGTCTAGCGGCAGTGTCTTGCACTTCTAGTAGCGATTGCTGTTCAGCCGCAACGCCGTATAAATTGCTTGCAACCCAATAAGACAATTCAACGGGTAGATCTGGTATGTCATCGGGAATATCAATGTCTTGACTAGTAAGCTTTGCTGACAAACGGACAACATCGCGCAGCAGTTGATCAACTTGATCGGTCAACGGCCTCAAATCCCGCTCTGTAGGCTGGTCTTCAATCCACTCTACTAGCCCCACACAGTAAGGCTTCTCCCGTACATAATCTAATACGCGAAACCGTTGCTGACCTAGGGTCATAATCTTCATCCGATCGTCGGGCATACGGTGAAATTGCGTAATCTCCGCACAACAGCCGACTGAAGCTACGCTGCCATCGATCGGATCAACCATCAACACCCCGAAACGGCGATCGCTTTGGAGAATGGTATTCATCATAATCCGATAGCGAAACTCAAAAATGTGAAGAGGCAGCCTTCTTCCGGGAAAGAGAACCAGGTCGGGCAGCGGAAACAAAGGAAGTTCTCGAACAGCAACGGATGATGATGAAGCCATTAAACCTAAAATCGAATAGGAGTGAAGAGAACGAACATAACGGTCAAAACGGATATGGTAACGAATAACCGCTGACCACATGATAAATCCACGTCTATTGGGTGAATTCACCTTTATTTTATCGCATTCCTTCTCTCTACTACAGGGGGATCAGGGATTGGAGGGTAGATTTAGTACAAGAGCCAATCCCCAGATACGCCAAAAGAGACGGTCGTTGACCATCTCTTTCATGTGAGAATTGACAGTAGACTAGAGCTTCACTTCAATGTCTACTCCAGCAGGTAGATCGAGCTTCATCAATGCATCAATCGTTTTGGAGGACGGTTGATAAATATCAATGATTCGCCGATGAGTACGGGTTTCAAAGTGTTCACGAGAGTCTTTATCTACGTGAGGCGATCGCAACACACAATAGATCCGACGCTTGGTAGGGAGTGGAATTGGGCCAATTGCTGTAGCGTTCGTGCGATTAGCGGTGTCTACAATTTTTTCGCAGGATGTGTCGAGGAGACGACGATCAAATGCTTTGAGACGAATGCGGATCTTCTGCTGCTGAATAGTTGCCATTGGAGTATATAAATTTCAAGGTTCAGAGAAAAAAATTATCGGTGAGGTTCCAGCAGGTAGCAGCTAAGCTAACTGCTGGAATCTTCAACTGGGTAAACTGAAGTGCTACTTTAGGATCTTAGACACAACACCCGCCCCAATAGTCCGACCGCCTTCACGGATAGCAAAGCGCATCCCTTGTTCAATGGCGATCGCGTTGATTAGCTCAACGTTCACCTTGATGCGATCGCCGGGCATCACCATTTCTACATCGGTGCCATCATCCGCAGTAAAGGTTTGAATGGTACCGGTTACGTCGGTTGTCCGAACATAGAACTGAGGTCTGTACCCAGCGAAAAAGGGCGTTTTCCGGCCGCCTTCTTTTTCGGTTAGGACATACACTTCACCTTCAAACAGAGTGTGAGGCTTAATCGAGCCGGGCTTGGCAATTACCATACCCCGTTCAATGTCCTCCTTCTTTAAACCCCGGAGCAACAAACCAGCGTTGTCTCCCGCTAAGCCTTCTTCTAGGCTCTTCTTGAACATTTCGATCCCCGTTACCGTAGTAGTACGAGTATCGCGGATACCAACCAATTCAACGGTTTCGTTGACCTTGACCTTACCCCGTTCAATCCGACCTGTGGCGACTGTACCCCGTCCAGTAATCGTGAATACATCTTCCACAGCCATCAAGAACGGCTTGTCGATGTCACGCTCAGGCGTAGGAATAAACGAGTCAACGGCGTCCATCAACTCATAGATCTTATCGACCCATTCGTTTTCCCCGCGTTTGGTCTTAGGATTAGCCGCCATAAACTCTAGCGCCATTAGCCCTGATCCACGAGTAATGGGCAAATCATCACCAGGGAAATCATACTCAGTGAGTAATTCCCGCAGCTCTAGCTCCACCAGTTCCAGCAGCTCTTCGTCATCCAACTGGTCTACTTTGTTGAGGAAAACCACGATGCTAGGAACACCGACCTGACGAGCCAAAAGAATATGCTCTTTGGTCTGGGGCATGGCTCCATCAGTAGCAGCCACAACTAGAATGGCACCATCCATCTGAGCTGCGCCCGTGATCATGTTTTTCACGTAGTCTGCGTGACCAGGACAATCCACGTGAGCATAGTGACGGGCTTCCGTCTCGTACTCTACGTGAGCTGTATTGATCGTGATGCCCCGAGCCTTCTCTTCAGGAGCAGCATCAATTTCATCGTACTTCCGAGCTTGAGCCTGACCATTAGCCGCCAGGGTCATTGTAATTGCAGCCGTTAACGTCGTTTTGCCGTGGTCAACGTGACCAATTGTACCGATGTTAACGTGGGGTTTGGTTCGTTCGAATTTTGCGCGTGCCATGGATCTATTTGTCCCTTATCTCCTGATTAAGCGTTCCCTTTGCTCTTTGCGATGATGGTTTCAGCCACATTGCGAGGCACCTCGTCGTAGCTGCTGAATTCCATCGAGAATATGCCACGACCTTGGGTCTTAGACCGAATGTCGGTAGCATATCCAAACATCTCTGCCAGAGGAACCTTGGCAGTCACCTTGGCATTTCCCTGGTCGGTATCTTGACCTTCGATTTGACCCCGGCGAGAGTT
>JBBQFG010000024.1:0-32105 GCA_038321765.1 Elainellales cyanobacterium | reverse complement strand
CTCGCTCTAGGTCTGCTAACCCAGCCGGAAAGTGTCTATAAAACCTTCTACGATCCCCTCTTCCGCGGACTGCTTTCAGTACTGATGCTGATCATGGGTATGGAGGCCGCCGCAAGGCTTAAAGAGCTGCGCAAGGTGGCCCAGTGGTTCGCCGTATATGCCTTTGTGGCGCCGTTGCTCCATGGGCTAATCGCCTTCGGTCTCGGCATGATTGCCCACTACGCCACGGGATTCAGCCTTGGTGGTGTCGTGATCCTGGCCGTCATCGCCGCCTCCAGTTCAGACATCTCAGGGCCGCCCACGTTACGAGCCGGTATCCCATCGGCCAATCCCTCCGCCTACATCGGCGCGTCCACAGCCGTCGGCACGCCAGTTGCGATCGCCTTGGGAATACCAATCTTCATCGGGCTTGCCCAGGCGCTAGGCGGCTGATCCCAGACGGGTCGCGGTCTGCCGGTGCTCCCCTGTCCCGGTGACCAACGAGGAGGCTAGATCCGCACGGGTAGTGCGCGGTGCTGCCGTTTTCCTGAGTTTCTATGTAGTTCAATGAATATACACATCAAGAGGTAACCCACATGGCCAAGCCAGCCAGTAAGCTCGTCATTGTTACGGAAAAGTTGCTGCTGAAAAAGATCGCCAAGATCATCGACGAAGCCGGGGCAACCGGTTATACGGTGGTGGACGCTGGCGGTAAAGGCAGCCGCAACGTGCGCTCTTCGGGACAACCCAGCGTTTCCGATACCCAGTCGAATATCAAGTTCGAGGTGCTCACCGAAGATCGGGATATGGCCCTGAAGATTTCGGATAAGATAGCGTTAGAGTTTTTCGACAATTATTCGGGCATCGCCTATATCTGTGACGCGGAGGTACTGTACGCGCACAAGTTCTGTGGGCCAGACGGCTGTTAACGCCGGCGAAGAAGTCATCGGCCCAGACCTATGGGCCGCGCGGCTTTTGAATGGAGACGATGTCGTGTTGCGCTAGATCGCATTGCTACATCTTTGAAGTTTGTTTCTATAGAACCCATTTGACATCTAATTAGAATTGAGATTTAGGGCGATTTTTGGGCAGTAGGGGCGAAGCATTTGCACTCGAATTGACGCTGCGTTGCCAGAATATTGATGCAAATGCTTCGCCCCTACAGAATATTCGCGATCACCGAAAAGATGTCAAATGAGTTCTATATACTTGAAGCACCAAATGACTTCCCCTCATCCCCTAGCCCCTTCTCCCAAAGGAGAAGGGGGATCGATCAAAGTCCCTCTCCCGCTCTGGGAGAGGGATTTAGGGTGAGGGCAAGTTGTGGTGAGGTAAGTATGTGGATACCCTAAATTTGTTCGCACCATTGGACAAAAGCAATACGGTAGACGTTGCCGTCATTGGAGCAGGATTGACAGGGTTAGTTTGCGCTCAGCAGCTCCAACAACTGGGGTATGGTGTCGTTGTGCTGGAAAAGTCTCGCGGGCTAGGCGGACGGGTAGCCACACGACGGCTGCACAATACCTGGGCTGATCATGGGGTGGCGTACTTTACAGATGAGGGAGAGCAAACAGGTGCCCTCGTGCAGAACTGGCGCGATCGCGGCATTCTACACCCTTGGATTAATCAAGATTTTGTCTGGACAGACGGGAGATTACACCCCGGCGAGGTTGGCTCTCAACGCTATGTTTCTCCCCTGGGCATTACGGCAATCGCAAAAGACCTCAGTAAAGCACTAGATATTTGGCGTGGGCAGCGCGTAGAAGCGATCGCCCCCACCGCCAACCACATTTGGACTTTTATCCTAGCGCCTGTAGCTGGAGAACCCATCCGTGAGTTAACGGCTAGAGCGGTTGTGATAACGGCACCTGCTCCCCAAACGGCTGCTTTACTTGATCCCTTGCGATCCCAAGGCGTGCCGGCTGATTTTTTCAGTGCAGTGCAGTCCGTCATCTATCAAGCGAATTTGACGGCGATCGCCCTATATTCCCCGACTCGACACGCAGAGCTAGAGCAAGTGCCCTGGAGATCAGTTCGATTAAATCATCCCCAACTGGCTTGGGTCGTGCTAGACAGCAGCAAGCAGCCAAATCCACCGCAGCCAGTAATGGTGTTGCATGGCAGCGCTCAAATAGCAGATCGTTTCCTGGACGCGACTGACCTAGAACCCGCTGGGAGACTGCTCCTCGACAGTGCCGCCACTAGTTTGCTGCCCTGGCTGGCAGAACCAGACGGGCTACAACTTCACCGCTGGCGCTATGCACTGCCCCAAAATCCACTGTCTGCTACCTGTCTCAGTACTACTAACCCATTACCCCTTGTTTGCGGCGGCGACTGGTGCGCGGCTTCCGTGCCATCACAACCGGCTCAAACGACCCTTCCCCTCTCAGCGGCGGGAACCAGCCCGATTGAGCAAGCCTTAAACTCAGGAATTGCATCCGCTCAAGCCATCCATAGACTGCTAAAACCTTGAATTAAACATCAAAACTGGGCAGAAAACATTGTCTCCTGCCCAGTTTATTTTTCGATTCGGTGACTCAACCGAGCACGCTGCTAAAGCCGACTAAAACCAGTATTATTCAGCCGCTTCCTCAGCACCCGCATTACCCCGGTTATCTTGATCCATATCGTCGTCTTGAGCGCTACCGCCACCCATGCGGCGTCTGCCAAACCGACCGGGGCTGGTGCGCTTGCGAAACTTACGAGCATATGCCTGGTTACGGAGGGCTTTTTCTTTCTTCTGATTTCGGCGTTTAGCCATTCTCTACCTCGTTAGTCGTGATGGTTCTACAGTAATGGGCTTCGTACTTAGCATAGACAAGTACAATACATGGATGCTGATATAGACGTAACTGGCTGAACCATGCACCCACTCATCATTTTCAGCCAAGGACATTTTCAGCCAAGGAAATTGATAAAGACGGCAGGATAGTCAGACAGTTGCAGTCTTGCTGATTACGGTCTTGACATGAGAACTATCTCAGCCATAAACACAGGTAGTGTCAGACCAAAGTAAAGCATCAGTCTGTAAACTGTCCAAATTGCCCACAGCAAAAGTGCCCATAGAAGGTACATCCTACCATAGCTCTAGGGGTAAAAATCTCTCAACATCCATCCAACAGGAGCCGTAAAGCCCTACATATGGTTATGTCTAAGCCTCGGCTAAACTTTAAGCTAAATCGCATACTTAGATATACACATACGTAAGTCGCCTAAGTTTTTCGAAGGATCGGGCAAATGTGTAGTTATGTAAGGATTTTTAGGTTAGTATAGGGCAGTAAGTAAATGCGATTGCGGTTGACGGTGCCTCCAGTAAGTCTTTAACAAGCGGCTTCTAGTGTGTGGAACCATTCCGTTGTACGAGCGATCGCCCCACCCTCGTCAACTTTTCCACACTTCTACACCGAGATTTGTAACTTGCATGGGTATAAAGCCAACTATTTCCGTTTCTCATTTGGGATGCGAAAAGAACCGAGTCGATACCGAACACATGTTAGGTCTGCTAGTTCAGGCGGGCTATTCAGTCGATACCAATGAAGAGCTGGCCGACTATGTTATCGTAAATACGTGCAGCTTTATTCAAGCGGCGCGAGAAGAATCGGTTCGCACGCTGGTAGAGTTAGCAGAGGCCAACAAAAAGATTGTGATTACGGGCTGCATGGCGCAGCACTTTCAGCAAGATCTGCTGGATGAGCTTCCCGAAGCCGTTGCAGTGGTTGGTACAGGAGATTACCACCGGATCGTTGAAGTTATTCAGCGTGCTGAAGCTGGAGAACGCGTTAAGGAAATTTCTGAGAAACCAACCTATATTGCCGATGAGACGGTTCCCCGTTATCGGACGACTACCGAAGGCGTAGCATATCTCAGGATAGCTGAGGGATGTGACTACCGTTGTGCCTTTTGCATTATTCCTCATTTACGAGGGAATCAGCGATCGCGCTCAATCGAATCTATTGTTACTGAAGCAAAGCAGCTTGCTGCTGAAGGTGTGCGGGAAATTATCCTAATTTCTCAGATCACCACCAACTACGGTTTAGATATTTATGGCGAACCAAGGTTGGCAGAGTTGCTTCAGGCACTCGGCACGGTTGAAGTCCCCTGGATTCGAATGCACTATGCTTACCCGACGGGTTTAACCCCTAAGGTAATCCAGGCAATTCAATCTGTGCCCAATGTGTTGCCCTATCTCGATTTACCCCTTCAGCACTCCCATCCCGAAATCTTGCGAGCGATGAACCGTCCTTGGCAAGGGCAGGTCAACGACGGCATCATTGAGCGAATTAAAACCGCTATCCCTGATGCTGTTCTGCGTACCACGTTCATTGTCGGATTCCCTGGCGAAACGGATGAGCATTACGAGCATCTGCTCCAGTTTGTCCAGCGTCACGAGTTTGACCATGTAGGTGTGTTTACATTCTCACCTGAGGAAGGAACACCGGCCTACAGCTTGCCAGACCCATTACCCCAGCAGGTGATGGACGCTCGACGGGATGCATTGATGGAGGTTCAGCAACCAATTTCGCTCCGGCGAAACCGAGCAGAGATTGGCAACGTTGTCGATGTGCTGATCGAACAAGAGAATCCTGAAACTGGTGAGTTAATTGGGCGGTCTGCTCGGTTTTCGCCAGATGTGGACGGTCTGGTGTATGTGCAGGGAGAAGCCAGATTAGGAGCAATGGTGTCGGTTGCCATTACGGATGCCGATATCTATGACCTGTATGGGCATGTAGCAGATGCCAAAACTCAACTGAGAGGCGCGCTCAATCGTGTCTCCGCAAACTCACTCTAAGGAGAGATAATGACCCTTTCATTTACTAGCTTAGGCTTGTCTGAGACGCGAGTGCGCTTTTTGGAAAAGTCTGGCTTCACCATTCCTACGCCCATTCAAGCTCAAGCGATCCCCCATTTATTGTCGGGTCGAGATTTGGTGGGTCTAGCACAGACCGGAACTGGCAAAACTGCCGCCTTTGGACTGCCGATTCTGGAACAAGTTGACCTCAACAGCAACGCCGTTCAGGCGATGATTTTAACTCCAACACGGGAACTCGCCATCCAGGTTTATCAAGCAATTAAATCGCTGAGCGAAGATCGCCGCTTGCGCGTTCTGCCGATCTATGGTGGGCAGTCGATTGACTTGCAAATTAACCGTCTGCAAAAAGGCGTTCATGTGGTGGTAGGTACTCCCGGACGCGTCTTAGACTTGTTGAAGCGGGGCGATCTGAAGCTGAATAAGCTAAGCTGGCTGGTGCTCGACGAAGCTGATGAGATGCTCAACATGGGCTTCATTCAAGATGTGGAGCGCATTTTGAGTCAGTCACCACCAGAGCGTCAAACGGCATTTTTCTCTGCCACAATGGCACCTTCTATTCGAGAGCTAGCCGCCAAATTCTTGCGATCGCCTGTTACAGTCACCATTGAGCAGCCAAAAGCCGCTCCAACTCGGATCAACCAGGTGATGTATATGGTGCCACGCGGCTGGTCTAAGTCGCGTGCTCTCCAGCCTATTTTGGAATTAGAAGATCCAGAATCGGCTCTGATCTTTGTCCGCACGCGCAAAGCAGCCGCAGACTTGACTCGTCAACTGCAAGCGGCGGGTCACAGCGTCGATGAGTACCACGGCGATCTGAGTCAGTCTCAGCGAGAGCGGTTGCTGTTGCGGTTCCGTCAGCGGCAGGTGCGCTGGGTTGTGGCTACAGATATTGCAGCTCGTGGGTTGCACGTAGACGACCTCAGTCATGTGATTAACTACGACTTGCCTGACAGTGTGGATAGCTACGTTCACCGAATTGGTCGGACGGGTCGCGCTGGTAAAGAAGGTGTTGCGATCACGCTGTTGCAAGCCCTCGATCGGCGCAAGCTCAAAGATATTGAGCGCCATATTCGTCAGAAGCTAGAGATTGGCAACATCCCAACTCGTGCTCAAATCGAAGCTCGCTATATCGAGAAGCTCCAGGATCAGCTTAAAGAGGCGTTGGTTGGCGATCGCTTGGCTTCCTTCTTGCCAATTGTGACCCAGCTTAGCGAAGAGTACGATATGCGGGCGATCGCAGCGGCGGCTCTGCAAATGGCACATGATCACACGCGCCCTGCCTGGATGCGTGGCGATCAAGGGATGGCCGATGATGCTCCCAATGAAGACTACGGTTCTTCTCGCTCGTCTGTTGATTATTCAAACAAGCCAAAGCCCGTTAAGCGTTCTAGAACGACTGTAGGAGAGTAAGTCTCCGTCGAGTAAAATGATTTGATGCTGAAAAGGCACGCTCAGCGTGCCTTTTCAGCATCAAATCATATCTAGACCATCACCGGAACGGGCTTAGGGATACAGGATAGGGGTTGAACACCTGCTCATCCTTTTCTCTGAGTCTTTTTCCATAATGGGTGGAATAACTGTATACGTTCTCAACGGACTTTATATGCTTGCGGTCGATTTGCTCTATCACTATCGTGCGGTTAGCCAGAAACCATTGACGGTACTGGATGTAGAAACGACTGGTAGCCTTGCTCTTAAAGGTCGGATAACTGAGATTTCGGTACTGCAAGCCACGCTGGCTGATGGCATTCTGCATCAGCAGACGGCGTTAGTGAATCCCCAGACCGAGATTCCTGCCAACATTGTGCAAATTACGGGGATCACGCAGGACATGGTAGACGGGGCGGCGATCGCAGCGACTGTACTACCTGGTTATCTGCCGTTATTAAGCAACGGCGTTTTAACCGCCCACAATTTAGACTTTGATTATTCATTTCTAAAAGCAGAATATGCTCGCTTGGGAGTTACATTTAGCCGTCCTGAAAATGAACAGCTTTGTACCGTGCAACTAGCTCGATTAATGCTGCCAGAGCTGCGATCGCGTCGGTTACCTGACTTGGTGCAGCATTTTCAGTTTCAAGTAACGACCTCCCACCGAGCCGAAGCCGATGCGATCGCCTGCTGGCTATTGGCCAAGCACTTGCTAATAGAGATCAACAACGAAGCTGATGAAGCGCTACTAGCCCGCTTTACTCAACAGTGGATTCCTTTAAAGGACGCGGCCAAGCTCTTAGGCTGTCGATCCAAACAGGCGCGCGTGTTATTAGATGCGGCGGGCGTTTACAGTTCAGAGGTGGGTAACGGCAACTACACTAGCCTGAGGTATCGCCGGGGTGACGTAGAACGGGTTTATTATAAGCGGCAAGAGGAGCAGCAAGCTAAACAACTAGACGAACGAACGACAGAAGGAAATCAGTTGTCGTGTTTGTAAGTAGTTCAACCTAAATAAAAACCAAATTCTAAAACCCTGCGCCGCCCGCTGTGCGGGCGGCGCAGGGTTTTAGAATCTTATATTTAATTAAGCCCACCTACTTACCAGTTCCTTTTTAACCGCTTTGGCAGTTGCTTCGCTACATGGCTCACTACTGGATCAATCGACTGCTAATAGCAATTCCTACCCTCATTGCCATTAGCCTGGTTATTTTTACAATTTTGGCGCTAGCCCCAGGTGACCCGATGGGAGAGTTCGCTAATAACCCCTCAATCACAGCGGAGGTGCGAGACAATATTCGGCGATCGCTTGGACTTGACCAACCCATGCCGATTCGCTATCTAAAATGGGCATGGGCGTTTGCCCACGGTGAGATGGGCTACTCCTTTACCAGCCGCAGCCCTGTCAGCGACTTAATTCAACAGCGATTGCCGACAACACTATGGGTAGTTGGCACTGCTTATTTGCTTTCTGTACTGATTGCGTTGCCGTTGGGTGTGTTTTCGGCACTGCGACGCTATACAGCAGTCGACCAGCTCATTACGGCGATCGCCCTGATGGGTTTTTCGTTACCAACCTTCGTCACTGGGCTGTTGTTAATCATTCTCTTTAGCGTGCGATTGCGGTGGTTGCCGTTTATTTACGACAGCAATTTACAGGTAACAGATTGGCCTAGTTTTGTATCACAGCTTCAGCAGTCCGTCATGCCGATTGCAGTGCTGATTCTATTCCAAACGGCGGTGCTAATGCGGTTTGTTCGCTCTGCGATGTTAGAGGAAACAAACCAAAACTATGTTCGCACAGCCTACGCCAAAGGATTACACCCATGGCGCGTGGTTAGCTATCACATGCTGCGAAATGCACTGATCCCTGTAATGACGCTCGTGGCATTAGATATTCCGACCCTTTTTACAGGATCGCTAGTTGTAGAGCAAGTGTTTCGGATACCCGGAATTGGAGCGCTGCTGGTCGAATCTATCATGCGTAACGATACGCCTGTAGTGATGGCGATCGCCTTTATTTATGCCATTTTGGTAGTTCTACTAAACCTAGCTGTTGACTTACTCTACAGCGTGCTCGATCCCCGCGTACAGCTACGGTAAGCAGCCTGACCTTAAAAATCCAAGGCCGATACTTGGTGGGTTCATATACTGCGACGGGCTTTTCAATAACGCAGTTCACTGGCAATCTGCATCATTTATGGTGCCATTGGGCATTGTAGTGCGGCAAAAAATTACGCTATCCAGTTTTGCACCTGTTAAATTAGTGCCTGTTAAATTAGCCCCCGTCAAATTAGCCCCCGTCAAATCTGCTCGCCGCAAGTTAGCTGTAAGCAGGTTGCTGTTGGTAAAATTTGTGCCCAATAGCCTTGTCCTTGGGAGGTTAACCCTGGGTAGAGTGGCACCTGTAAAGTCGGCTCCTTCTAAATTGGCAGCACTGAGATCGGCATCGCCAAGGGTAGCGCCTCGCAAATTGGCCTCGCGTAAATCCGTACGAGTAAGGTTTGCCCGATTTAAGGTTGCGTTTTCTAAATTCGCCTTTTTCAAAATGGCATCGCCCAAATACGCGCGGCGTAAATCGGCTCCAATTAGCTCAGCCTCCCTCAGATTCGCTTCTCCCAAGTTTGCCCCTACTAAGTAAGCTTTGACAAGCAATGCCTCACTGAGGTTAGCACGGCTAAAAACAGCATCGCCCAGATAGGCAGCGTTTAGATTGGCCTCTTTAAGATTTGCATCCCCCAGGTAAGCGCGCCGCAAATCTGCCCCCTGAAGATTTGCATTCATCAAATTAACGCCGCCCAAAATAGCATCACTTAGATAGACTTGGCGCAAATCTGCTTTTTCTAAATTTGCATTGTTTAAATTTGTTCCATTGAGGTTAGAACGCTTTAAGCGAGTGTCTCGAAAATCAACCCCCTCAAGATTGGCATATTCCAGATCCATATCTTCCAGGTCGGCATCTTTGAGCACCACTCCGGTTAGATCACAACTTGTGCAAGACTTTGTTTGCAGTAGTTGATTGACCCGATTTGCTTTAGCCACGTTTGCAAATCGTGCTAACCCAATCAGCGACAGCAACGATGCCAGAAAAAGGCTGACTGTCAGCAATGCCATGACATCTTTTCGATCCATCGTTCGAATCATCACTAAGTAGTCCAACCTAAAAGTAGTCCAACCTAAACAAACCGGTGCTGCTGATTTCATGTATGAATTTTTTTGAAAGGGGCGCTCAGTGCCCCTTTCAAAAAAATTCATACCCAGATTAAGCAATGCCATCAAACCGATGCTGCTGATTGTAGCGATGAATTTTAATTTTCGAGGTGTGCCTAGCGCGCCTCGAAAATTAAAATTCATTGCCGGATCAAGCAATGCCATCAAAACCATACTCTAGATCTTCTACCATCCACAGCGCGAGCAGCATAGGATCTTACGTTTGTGCTTAAGCGACTAGTAAATCCATCCATGTTACTTCCCAAACCAGGCGTGGTTGGGCATAGCTGCGAAGGTGGCGACGGGTGGTTTCTAATCGTTGCAGTAGGGCTGGTCGGGATAGGGTTTGCCAGTATAAATGTTGCAGGTAGTCTACCAACCAAAGCTGGGCTTCGGGGTCTAAGGCTTTGTCAATTTGTCGTGCTAGTTCGAGTGCTTGGCGCAGGGATGTAGGCGGTTGCGAGACGGCGGCCAGTAGTTCAGCGGGCATGGTTTGAAGCTGCTGCCAGTGGGCGATCGCCTCACCAGGACTACCCTGAGCCAGCGCCAACACCTCTGGATGCTGCACAATATCGGCGTGCCCACTCTGCTGTAATACGGTCACCAAATCGGTCTGACTTAGTCGCCGAAATGGAATGCGCTGACAGCGGGATACAAGAGTAGGCAGCAAGGACTCCAGGCTAGGGGCAATTAAAATCATGGTGGCTCGCCCTGGCTCTTCTAGCGTTTTGAGTAAGCCATTGGCAGCGGCTTCGGCCATCGTTTCTGCATCTTCAATTACCACTACGGCACGGCGTGACTCTAGCGGCGGACGGCTGAGAAACCGGGAAATTTCTCGAATTTGCTCTAGCCGAATTTGGGGCGGTGCCCGTCGTTTTACGCCCAGGTCTGTCGCTTCGCTGGCGGAAATACGCTTGCCTTGGTGCAAGTAAGTTGGCTCGACCCAGAGTAAATCGGGATGGTTACCCTGCTGAATTCGTTGCAGCAAAACAGCGGAAGGCAGTTGAAATTCATGCGACAGTAGCAGCGCCACAAACTCCCGCGCTGCCAACCCTCGCCCCACTCCTGCTGATCCTACAAACAAATACGCCGGAGCAATGCGATCGTGCTTCATTGCACAGGTCAGCAGTTCAATCGCTTGGGGTTGTCCGATTAAAGAAGAGAACATGGGGAGACAGACCAACTTTGAATGATGAACGTTGAATATTGGAATGAGCTTGTCTAAGTAGATGGGCGTAGTAGATGGGCGTAATTGAATATAAAACCTTAAAAGTCTGCGCCGCCCGCTGCGCGGGCGGCGCAGACTTTTAGAATCTTGTTTTTATTTAGGTCGAACTACTTATCTGAAAAATAATTCTCGAATACCTTCGCTGCCAATTTCGACAGCCAGTGCTGCCAAGATAAACCCCAACAGTTTGGCGGCAATGATGGCTCCGGTTTGCCCAATCAATTTCTCAATTCGCCCAGCCTGTCGCACAATAATCCAAGTGACTAGCATGGCAGCTACAATGCCCACAACGACGCTGAGCCTAGCCTCAGGCTGATCGGCCATCAGCAGCGTAACCGTAGTAAGCGTACCAGGGCCAGCCAACAGCGGCAGCGCCAATGGGGTAATGGCAACGTCTCGCTCTTGATCGACGGCGTAGGTGTCCAACTCCCCCTGCAACATATCGAGTGCCACCAACAGTAACAGCAGTCCACCTGCTACTTGTAGAGAGGCAATGCTGATGTGGAGGTAGCCCAAAACTGATTCTCCGGCAAAGGCAAATCCTAGCAGCACCAGAGTAGCGACTAGAGTGGCGCGATCGACAACCTCGTTCTTTTTTTCAAAATCCATGCCCTTGGTCAACACCACCACGATGGGAGCGTTACCCAACGGATCAGCCAGCACGAATACGGCTAAAAACGTTTGAATTAGAACAGAAGTATCCATACAAGTAAGATAAGTGGGCGTTATCAAGCATCAAAGCTTAAAGCGCTGCGCTTGCACTGTGGCCAGCGCAGCGCTTTAAGCTTTGATTTAGGTTTGGTCTATTTGTTTCTCAGTTAATTCGACTTCTTGCGTGAATGCTTTTTCGTGAGCGTGAATCTTTTTCCGGCTTCGCCAGAAAAAGATTCACGCAAGAGGTCTATTCATTAGGAGCGATCGCGCTGAAAATAGGCGATGTCTTAACACTACTCAAGGCCGTTTCTAGCGTCTAGGGCAGAATACTTAAGATTAAACCTTCTGCGTAAATTGCGTTCAAGATCCTCCAGATAACACTATTACGCCTTCACAGCAAGCAGGCAGGCAGAACATAACAGATAGATTTTGGTTTGATCCAGCAAAACCAGGTTTTCAAACTATTTGTATCTAAATGGACAGAACTACCATTCCATAAAGCTCTGAAGAAAGTTGTACTGAGCTACTTCTGATGAAAACTCTGTTAATCTCAGAAAATTACGCCATTTACTCAATACACTTTTAGTTAAATTTACTATAATTGAGAGGCCATCCTGTTAGTTCCATGTCCCTAGGCCACTTTCAAAGCCTTTCGTCGCTTTTCGAAGCTGTCTGACTATGACCTTTCACACACTTACTTCTACGTCTGACAATTGCAGCCTACTAACCGATCTGTATCAGTTGACGATGGCAGCCTGTTATGCAGGCGAGGGGTTAGATCAACGTCCTGCCAGCTTTGAACTATTTGCTCGGCGGTTACCGGAAGGGTTTGGCTACTTAATTGCCATGGGCTTAGAGCAGGCGTTGGACTACTTAGAACAGCTCCGGTTTAGCGCTGAGCAAATTCAGGCATTGCAAGCTACTGGCATTTTTGCCCATGTGCCTGACTCGTTTTGGACACTCCTGGCAGAGGCACGATTTAACGGCGATGTATGGGCGATCGCCGAAGGCACAGCGGTATTTGCCCACGAGCCATTGCTGCGAATTGAGGCTCCTCTCTGGCAGGCGCAACTGGTCGAAACCTATCTACTCAACACGCTAAATTATCAAACCCTGGTTGCCACGCGGGCAGCTCGGTTGCGAGATGTTGCGGGTGCAGATGCCACCTTGCTAGAGTTTGGTACCCGTCGGGCTTTTAGCCCCCAAGGGGCACTGTGGGCAGCACGAGCCGCCTTAGCAGGAGGGTTAGATGCTACGTCGAATGTGCTGGCGGCGCTCAGCTTGGGACGACAGCCAAGCGGCACTATGGCACATGCGCTTGTGATGGCATTGGGCGCAATTCAGGGTACGGAACAGGACGCATTTACGACATTTCACCGCTATTTTCCAAACGCACCGCTGTTGATCGACACCTACGACTCGATCGCAGCGGCTAAGCAATTGGCAGAGCGGATCAAAACCGAGGGGCTAGAACTGGGAGGCGTGCGGTTAGATTCGGGAGATTTAGTTTCGGTGTCTCAGACGGTGCGATCGCTTCTACCGGGCATTCCCATTTTTGCCAGCGGTGACCTCGACGAACACGAAGTCGTGCGCCTCCGGCAAGCCGGAGCCTGCATCGACGGCTACGGCTTTGGCACCAAGCTCGTATCGGGCAGTCCCGTCAATGGGGTCTATAAACTCGTCGAGATCGACGGCATCCCCACTATGAAAAGCTCTAGCGGCAAAGCGACCTATCCCGGACGCAAACAAATCTTTCGCCACTTGGATCAAAGCCAATGGAGCAGCGACACTCTCGGTCTAATCACCGACACCCCTGCCCAGACCCAACCCCTACTCAGCCTGGTTATGCAAGCGGGAAAACGTCTACAATCCCCAGAAACCCTGGAGGCGATCGCCCACTGCACCGCCACCTCCGTGGCCACCCTTCCCCCCCACATCCGAGACATCAGTAACCCCACCTCCTATACCCCAAACATTTCTCCCACGCTCCAAGCCCTAACCGACCAAACCCACGCCAGACTTCAGAAATCTGAAGGAAAAATCAAAGGTTGAGTGTGGAATAGGTACAGCCCGTATACTCTTGACTCGTTTCTGTTGCTACGCACAAACAAGCCTCATCCTAAGCTGTGCGTAACTTGTTTCTCGGAACGAACTTGCTTCTAGGAACGAATACACCAATGCGAACATCCCTTATTCTTCATCCTTACCTATGACCTCCATCGCCCTTTTTGGCACCAGCGCAGATCCACCGACCACTGCCCACCAAGAAATATTGGTATGGCTATCGCACCACTTTGATCAAGTTGCGGTATGGGCATCAAACAACCCCTTCAAGTCGCATCAAACCCCTCTGTTTCATCGCACCACCATGTTGCAACTGATGGTGCAGGATATCAATCCCGTGCGACCCAACATTCATGTGTATCCTGAACTTAGCAGTCCGCGCGCGCTGGTCACCGTCAATCAGGCGCGCCAGCAGTGGAAAGGGGCAGCCTTTACCCTGGTAGTGGGGTCAGATTTAGTCATGCAACTGCCGCGCTGGTATCAGGCGGAGGCATTACTGAAGCAGGTTAAGCTACTGGTGGTACCTCGACCCGGTTATGCTCTAAGCGAGTTGGATCTCAACCCTCTGAGACAGATGGGGACAACAGTGGCGATCGCTGATCTTACAGGTTTGCCAGTTTCCTCTACTGCCTTTCGAGAAACCGGAGCCGACATCCTCACACCGCCCATTGAGGCATACATTCAGCAAAAATGCCTTTACGCCGTATGTCAGGACGACTTTCCAAAAAACCTGCTGACCTCGTCGCCCATCAGTTAGCCGACTTTAAAGTGGGTGTCGATAATGTGATCTTTTCAGTCGATGCCGATCAACATCGACTGCTGGTGCTGTTGGTGCTGCGTGACACCGATCCCTATCTGGATCACTGGTCACTACCGGGGACGCTGGTGCGCCAGGGCGAATCGTTAGAAGATGCGGCCTACCGAGTGCTGGCCGAAAAAATTCGAGCCAATAACCTCTACCTGGAGCAGCTATACACCTTTGGGGGCCCCCGCCGCGATCCGCGTGAAGCAGATGATAGCTATGGCGATCGCTACCTCTCGGTGAGCTACTTTGCGCTGGTGCGGTTGATTGAAGCCGAGCTGATTGCCGACGGCGTTAATGGGATTGCGTGGTATCCCATGAATCAGTTGCCCCACCTTGCGTTTGACCACCAAGAAATTTTGCAATACGGCTATCGTCGCCTGCGTAACAAACTGGAATACAGCCCGGTTGCCTTTGACGTATTGCCCGAACTCTTTACCCTCAGCGACCTTTATCAGCTCTACACCATTGTTTTAGGTGAAAATTTTTCTGATTATTCTAACTTTCGCTCGCGCCTGCTCAAGCTAGGATTTCTCAGCGATACGGGGGTTAAAGTAAGCCGTGGAGCAGGCCGCCCCGCCAGCCTCTACCGATTTGATGCGGATGCCTTCGCACCGTTGAAAGATAAGCCGTTGGTCTTTATTTAGGGAGCAATTTAGGAGAGCAGAATTATGGCGGGAGAAACTCAATTTCGATTGGCAGTATTGATTGATGCTGATAATGCCAAGGCGGACTTAATTGAAACCCTACTAAAAGAAATTGCTAAGTATGGCGTGTCACACGTCAAACGTATTTATGGCGACTGGACAGATACACGACTCAGTAAATGGAAAGTTCGGTTAAATAAGTTTGCCATTCAGCCGATTCAACAATTTAGCTATACAACAGGCAAAAATGCCACAGATAGCGCTCTGATTATTGATGCAATGGACTTGCTTTATACCAAGAACTTTGACGGATTTTGCATCGTTTCTAGTGACAGCGACTTCACTCGACTAGCCAGCCGCATTCGAGAATCGGGCTTGTTAGTGTATGGCTTTGGTGAAAAAAAGACACCTGAAGCCTTTGTTAGCGCCTGCGATCGCTTTATTTACACCGAAATCTTAGGGCACGAACACGCTGATGAATCCCTCTCGGAAGACGTGTCCACTGGCAAAGCACCCGCTCAGATCAAGGAAACATTGATCTCTGAAAAAACACTAGATATTAGAGTTGAAAACCTAAAAAATAAAAAATTAATCGACCTGTTGCAAGATGCCTATGAAGCTATTGCCGAAGAAGATGGATGGGCACATTTAGGCCCTTTGGGCAGCCAGATCAACAAACTATCGCCATCGTTTGATCCTAGAAACTACGGCTATAAGAAACTGAGCGATTTAGTTAAAGATATCAACCTATTTGAGATCAAGAAAACGGACAAGACAATCCAAGTTAAATCCAAACACTAAATCGAAAAAATCGAAATTTAAACCCACTATGAAAATTGCGATCGCCCAACTCAACCCCACCATTGGAGACCTTAGCGGCAACGCCCAGCACATTCTAGAAGCGGCTCAGCAGGCGATCGCCCAAGATGTGCGTCTGTTGCTGACGACAGAGCTGTCGCTGTGCGGCTACCCACCCCGCGATTTGTTGATGCAGTCCGCCTTTCTAACGGCGATGGCCACGACTCTAAAGCAACTGGCATCCAATCTGCCACCCCAACTAGCCGTGTTAGTCGGCACTGTTCTGCCCAACGACAAAGCTGCCTGCGATGGTCAAAAGCCCCTGTTCAATACCACCGCACTGCTGCAAAACGGTGCGGTGCAGCGCTATTTCCACAAACGGCTATTGCCCACCTACGACGTATTCGATGAAGATCGCTACTTTGAACCTGGCTCTGAGAGCACCTTCTTTGAACTCGATGGGCTGCGGATGGGGGTGACCATTTGCGAAGACCTGTGGAATGATGAGGGATTTTGGGGCAAGCGCCGCTATGAAGCCAACCCGATCGCTGACTTGGATCGACAGGGGGTAGACGTTGTGATTAACCTGTCGGCATCGCCCTACAGCGTTGGCAAACAGCGATTGCGAGAAGCCATGCTGCGCCACAGCGCGGTGCGCTACGAGCAACCTATTCTCTATGCCAACCAGGTAGGCGGCAACGACGATTTGCTATTTGACGGCAACAGCTTTGGGCTAAATCGCCAGGGAGAAATGGTGGTACGGGCTAGCTCGTTTGCCACCGACTTAGTGGTGGCAAACTTCGACGAAGCCAAACGCGATTTAGTGATAATGCCTGAGGCGATCGCCCCCCAACCCGAAACCGCCGATGCCGAAATCTGGGCAGCGCTGGTGCTGGGCGTGCGCGATTACGTCCGCAAGTGTGGCTTCAAACAGGTGGTGCTGGGGCTAAGCGGCGGTGTTGATTCGGCACTGGTGGCGGCGATCGCCACTGCTGCCATTGGAGCCGAAAATGTACTCGGTATCCTTATGCCCTCCCCCTACAGTTCCGACCACTCCATCAACGACGCGCTACAACTGGCTGAGAATCTAGGGATCAAAACCCAAATTTTGCCGATTGGCACTGTCATGCACGCCTTCGACGAAACTTTTGCCGAGCTGTTTGCTGGCACCGAGTTTGGCATTGCTGAAGAAAATCTTCAGTCCCGCATTCGTGGCACCTTGCTGATGGCGATCTCCAACAAATTTGGGCACCTGCTGATTTCAACGGGCAACAAATCCGAAATTGCGGTCGGCTACTGCACTCTCTATGGCGATATGAATGGCGGACTAGGGGCGATCGCCGATGTGCCAAAAACCCGCGTCTACTCCATCTGTCAATGGCTCAATGAAAGAGTAAAGGAAGAAGGCGAAAAGATAAATCAAGATGGACGATTCTCCTCCGATTCCCTTCCCCCTGCTTCGCACCCGTTTTCCGTTCATCCCCCTGCTCCGCAGACGCAAGCTGCATTCCACGTCCTTTACCCTTCCGCTTCCATTCCTGAGCATATTCTGACCAAGCCTCCCAGTGCCGAACTGAAGCCGGGGCAGGTTGACCAGGACTCGCTGCCACCTTACGACGTGCTCGACGACATTTTGGATCGATTTATTGAAGCCCATCAATCTCCGACAGAAATTGTGGCGGCAGGGCACGACCCCGCTATTGTGAACCAGATTATGCGTCTAGTCACCCGCGCCGAGTTTAAGCGCAAACAGGCGGCTCCCGGACTCAAGATTACCGATCGCGCTTTTGGGACAGGTTGGCGAATGCCAATCGCCAGTCGATGGCTGCCGGATACCTCTTCAGCGACTCGGTAGCCAGAACCAGTAGCCAAGATCGCCTAAGTTTGTCAAAGTAATCCACAAGGGTTGGTAGTAATAGACTGCCTGGTTCTCTTGCTTCCTGTAGTCACTGGGAAACAAGTGATGCTCTCAAGAGTGACGCTCTTAAAACTGTATGCTCTTAAAACTGTAGGTTCTCAAAACTCTATAGAGTTGGGTGTTAGCGATCGCCAACGAGGGACAAAACAGGGTTTATGGCTAGCGTTCCAAAGTTCATTCGCTTTTTAGGACACATTCGGCTGTCTACGATCCGCCAAACGGCAAGGCGTGCGGCTCAACAGCGCCTGCCGGGGTTGGCCTCAGAGATGGCGTACAACAGTATGCTGGCGCTGTTTCCGGCAATTTTGGCCGTGCTGACGGCGATCGGGCTATTTAAGCCGCTTAAAGAAACGTTTTTGCGCTTAGTCGGGCAGCTCAAAGACGTGGTGCCTGAACAAGTGTGGGCGATCATTCAAGGATTTTCGACGGAACTTAGCACCACCCGCGATACGGGGCTGTTTTCCTTGAGTTTTGCGATCGCCCTCTGGGCTGCCTCTGGAGCCTTCAGTGCTGCCATGAACGCCCTCGACCAAATTCACCAAATCCCTCCCGAAAAAACCCGTCCCTTTTGGAAAGCCAAACTAATTTCCCTAGGGCTAACCATCGGCGGTCTGCTGTTTTTGCTACTTGCCCTTACCATTATTTTCTTAGGCGATCTAATCGTCGCCAATATTGCGCGCCAAAACGACACAATCAAACCCGGCCTGCTTACCGTCTGGAGCCTGCTTACCTTACCCGTTACCCTAGGGCTAATTTCCCTCACCTTTGGGTTTATCTATCGCTTTGGCCCTAGCCGCTGGAGTGCAGGACGACCCATTATGCCCGGTGCTATTTTGGCAGCAATCTTTTGGGCGGTACTGTCTAACTTATTTCGGCTTTATGTGTCTAACTTTGGCGACTATAACCGCGCCTATGGAGCGATTGGAGCCGTTATCGTCCTTCTGCTCTGGCTTTATCTCAGCTCGTTGGTGATGCTGCTTGGCGACCAGCTCAATGTCACCATTGGCGAAAGTTTGGGCGAGAAAATGACTGAGAGACCGACCAAGCTGCAACGAGTCAAAGTCAAAGCAGGAAATAAGGCGAAACGTTGATAGAAATTAAAGATCTCGGTTTTTTCCAAGCAGCGGAGATCTGTCAAGGTTCCACATCAAGCAATACCAAAACCAAACCGCCGAAACACAGTCCGCGCTTCACTACTTTGAAGCAACTGCACGTAGCGTCTAGCCACAGCGCTGTTACGACTGGCGCGTATGACTGCCGCTGGATACACAATCGGCGAATGTAAATCGGCTGGAGCGGTCGCAACTTGGCGTACGCGGTCAGAAATTTGGGCATCGGTAGTGTAGACCAGTCCCGCCTCTGCATTGCCACTTTCCACCGCCGCCAATACGCTACGGACGCTATTGCCCAATACAAATTTAGGACGCACCTGCTCCAAGATTCCCAAATTACGAAACAACTCTTCGGCATATTGCCCGACGGGGACGCTGCGCGGTTCACCGATCGCAATCCGTCGAATGTTGGCACCCGTTAACTGCCGAAAGCTAGTCAGACCCAAGGTGGAATTGCTGGGAACTACGAGTACCAGTCGGTTGGTCAACAGGGTACAGCGCGTGTCGTTGACTAATAGGTTCTGGTTCTGTAACGCATCCATTTGACGGCTAGCTGCCGAAATAAATACGTCCACAGGTGCGCCCTGTTGAATTTGCTGCTGTAGGGCACCCGAAGCAGCAAAGGTATAGTTGACGGCAACGCCTCGATCGGCTTGTTCAAATAGCGGATCGATCGCCTCGATCGCCCCTTGTAAACTGGCTGCTGCCCCCACTAAAAGACTGCTAGTTTGAGAGCTTGCAGGATTTGTGACATTGCTTAAACCAAACCCCAAAATGATCAACAGGGTGGCGATCGCACCACCCACAAGCACAACCCATCGCCTGCGAATCATAAGCATCTTAAGCACCTGAACAATACGAAAAAATTTGACCAGTACCGATAGGAATGCCGATTAATGCTTACGCTATGAATAGCGGGTCACGGTTGTTTGACCCCAGTTACGGATACCAACTAGCTTTACCAACTAAGTTGGTATTCTAAAGCCATGCCTAGAAAACAGCAAGGATGGGTTACTTTCCAGTCGTCTGACTCAGAGCGGGAAATTTTAGAGCGCTATTGCCAGCAGACCCAGCGCACTAAAACTGAGGTACTACGAGAATTAGTGCGGAATCTGGAAACAGGTTCAGTGCTGCTAACCCAGCTTTTCCCAAATGGACAGTTAGGGGAATCTGCCAATATCGACCTGGAAAACCTGATTCAACGATTGGAACACCAAATGATGAAAGTAAGCGCCAGAAACGTAATTAAAGGAACTGTAAAACAAGTCGTGATCGGCGCTGTTAATGCAGAAGTGACGCTGGAAATAATGCCGGGGGTAGAAATTACCTCAATCATTACCAAGGCTTCAGCAGAACGGCTTCAGCTAGATCCAGGTAGCGAAGCCTACGCGATCGTCAAAGCCAGCGATGTGATGATTGCAGTGGATTAAAGTGTAGTAGATAGCTTTGAAGGTTGATGTTTTGGGCGCGACGTGCCCGAAACATCAACCTTGGTTTTGAGAGCCGTTACGCCGATAGGTAATGGGATGGATATTTTAGAAATTCTCAAAGATGACTACCGTAAGTTTCCCGACGACCAAACCTACAGCCTCTATGCAGCAGATGTCTATTTCAAAGACCCCATGACCGAATTTCGGGGGTGCGATCGCTACCGTCAAATGATTGGCTTCATCAAAACCTGGTTCCTCAACCCCCACCTCGATCTCCACACCATTCAACAAACTGGCTCCACTATCCGCACCGACTGGACACTCAGTTGGACAACTCCCCTCCCCTGGAAACCCCACATTCAAATCACAGGCTGGAGCGAACTGACCCTCAACGAGGCAGGTCTAATCGTCTCTCACATCGACTACTGGCACTGCTCACGCCTAGACGTGCTAAAGCAACATGTATCAACCCCTCCTGGTTAGAACGTAGACCGAGAGATATTGATCCCTGAATCCCCTCGATCCCTAACCCCCTTAAAAACAGATACATTAGAAGAACCGTAAACTTTCTTCACGTAGAGTTACCTTTACATGCGCGTAATTTTGATGACCGGAAAAGGTGGCGTTGGCAAAACCTCTGTGGCAGCGGCGACGGGGCTGCGGTGCGCCGAATTGGGGTATCGCACGCTAGTGCTAAGTACCGACCCGGCTCATTCCTTAGCAGATAGCTTTGACTTAGAACTGGGGCACGATCCCCGGCAAGTTAAACCCAACCTGTGGGGGGCAGAACTGGACGCGCTAATGGAACTGGAAGGCAACTGGGGAGCAGTGAAACGCTACATTACTCAGGTACTTCAGGCGCGGGGCTTAGAAGGGGTAGAAGCAGAGGAACTGGCGATTCTACCCGGCATGGACGAAATTTTTAGCCTGGTGCGAATGAAGCGGCACTACGACGAAGGTGAATTTGACGTGCTGATCATCGATTCGGCACCGACGGGTACGGCGCTGCGCTTGCTGAGCCTGCCCGAAGTGGCGGGCTGGTATATGCGACGATTTTACAAGCCTCTGCAAGCCGTGTCTTCAGCCTTGCGTCCTCTAGTGGAGCCGTTTTTTCGCCCCGTAGCTGGCTTTTCCTTGCCTACCAAAGAAGTGATGGACGCGCCCTTCGAGTTTTATGAGCAAATTGAGGCGCTTGAAAAAGTACTCACCGACAACACCAAAACCTCCGTGCGGTTAGTTACCAATCCCGAAAAGATGGTGATTAAAGAATCGCTGAGAGCGCACGCTTACCTCTGCCTTTACAACGTGGCAACAGACATGGTTGTGGCCAACCGAATCATTCCTGAAGAGGTCAGCGATCCATTTTTCAAACGGTGGAAGGAAAACCAACAGCAGTATCGCCAAGAGATTCACGACAATTTTCATCCTCTGCCCGTCAAAGAAGTGCCGCTTTATTCAGAAGAACTGTGTGGTCTAGCGGCGCTAGAACGGCTGAAGGAGACACTGTATGCCGATGAAGATCCCTCGCAGGTGTACTACAAAGAAACGACGATGCGGGTTGTGCAAGAGCAGAATCAGTACAGTTTGGAACTTTACCTCCCTGGCATCCCTAAGGATAAAGTCGAGCTGAGTAAGTCGGCAGATGAGCTGAACGTCCGCATTGGGAACCATCGTCGCAATTTGGTACTCCCACAAGCACTGGCGGCACTACAACCGTCGGGAGCCAAGATGGAAGACGATTACTTAAAGATTCGCTTTGCAACCTTGCCAGTGTAGGTTTATGTATCGGTATCTCGTTCCCAGAGTCTCTCTGGGAAAGCTCTGCGGGAGGCTTTGCCCCCAGTCGCTAACTCTAGAGGCTGAGCCTTTGAAGCACCAGTAGCTAGGCAGAGCCTAGCTACGAGGGAGAACGTGCATCGGGTCTTTGATTTAGCGTTATATGGCAGCCGGGGCGATCGCATTACTTTCTGCTATAACGTGGGTTACAGTCTTAATCCCCATTCTCTATTAAGGAGAAGGCCAGATGACAGGTGTTGTGAATCCCCCAACGCTAGTTCTAGAGGAGTTTCTGAAGCTGCCAGAAACGAAACCTGCTAGCGAGTTTGTAGACGGACGCATCGAACAAAAGCCCATGCCTCAGGGAAAGCACTCTCGTCTGCATCTGAAATTTTGTAGTGCGGTAAACGCCGTTGCAGAAGCACCAAAAATTGCGATGGCTCTTCCAGAACTGCGCTGTACCTTTGGGGAGCGATCAATCGTGCCTGATGCAGCCGTGTTTGTTTGGGGACGAATTCCCTTTGATGCTGCCGGAGAGATCGACAATGCATTTACTCAACCTCCAGACTGGACAGCAGAAATTCTTTCGCCAGACCAGAAAACCACGAAAGTAATTCGCAATATTTTGCACTGCCTCAAATATGGTTCTCAGCTAGGTTGGCTGATTGATCCAGACGAACGAATAATTCTGGTTTTTCGTCCCAATCAGCTTCCTACGGAGTTAATGGAAAATGATATTCTCCCCGTTTTACCCAATTTAGAGTTGACTCTGACTGTGAATGATGTGTTTGGTTGGTTGAAGGGGTAATTCTAGCGATCGCCCCATTCATGCCTTGGCGTAGTGTCCCCGCAAGAAAATCGCCCCGTCATTCCCATGAAATAGGAATAACGGGGCGATCGCCCTCCCATCCGATTGTCAGCCTGCAATTCAATTGTCATTGCCTGCAATGCCATTGCGAGTCGATACAATACCATTGCAGCGCCTACAATTCGATTACAGCGCTGACAATGCCGTTGCGAACGATAGAAGGCGATCGCAGCCAATCGCACTCAGCTTTTTTAAAGATCTTATTAAGAGGCCCATCTGGCCAAGGTGGAGTTCTATAGACAGCCTGATAGGCACCCCACTAAACGGTATCCATACGAACCTTTTGCCCCATAAAAACAGGTCAGATCGTGCTAAAATACAAAAGGCTGAAATGCTGATTTTTCAATCATTTCAAGCATTAATCACGCGTTTCTAACAGCTTCGTGGTTGTAGCCATTTTACGTTTCACACGTTCGGAGTTTCGCACGGTATGACTTTCTCCCAGGAACCGCCTCAAGACCGGATTGTGCCGACCGATTTGCGGAACGAGATGTCCCGGTCTTACCTAGAATACGCAATGAGCGTGATTGTAGGACGGGCGTTGCCTGATGCCAGAGACGGGCTGAAGCCAGTGCATCGCCGCATTCTCTACGCTATGCACGAATTGGGCTTGGCACCCGATCGCCCCTTTAGAAAGTGCGCCCGTGTGGTGGGAGACGTGATTGGTAAATACCATCCCCACGGCGACACGGCAGTGTATGACGCGCTGGTGCGGATGGCGCAAGACTTTTCGATGCGGGTGCGGTTGATTGACGGGCACGGCAACTTTGGCTCAGTTGATAACGACCCCCCAGCGGCCATGCGATATACCGAGTGTCGTCTGCGCCCTCTGACTAGCAACGCTCTGCTGCGCGATATCGAATCGGAGACGGTCGATTTTGGCAGTAACTATGACGGGTCGCAGCAAGAGCCGCTGGTGATGCCAGCGCGGGTGCCACAGCTATTCCTTAACGGGTCTTCGGGAATCGCGGTGGGGATGGCGACCAACATTCCACCCCACAATTTGGGAGAGCTGTTGGATGGTGTGGTGGCGATGATTGCTAACCCCGACATCACCGACCTGGAATTAATGCAGTACATTCCTGGGCCAGATTTCCCAACGGGTGGGCAAATTTTGGGCACCAGTGGCATCCGTGAAGCGTATACGACTGGGCGCGGCTCGATCACTATGCGCGGTGTGGCAACTATTGAAACCTTAGAGCGGCGTGGCGCGCCCGATCGCGAAGCCATCATTATTACAGAGCTACCGTTTCAGACGAATAAGGCAGCGCTGATTGAAAAAATCGCCGAAATGGTGAACGAGCATCGGCTGGAAGGGATCTCAGATATTCGCGATGAGAGCGATCGCGACGGAATGCGAATTGTGATTGAGCTGCGACGCGATGCCTATCCCCGTGTGGTGCTCAACAACCTTTACAAGCAAACGCCGCTCCAGGCTAACTTTGGCGTGAATGCGCTGGCACTGGTTAACTCTGAGCCGCAGTTGCTCACTATTCGGCATACGCTTCAGGTCTTTCTAGACTTCCGAATTGAAACCATTACCCGCCGCACCCGCTACGAATTGCGTAAGGCACAAGAGCGGGATCACCTGCTGCAAGGCTTGTTGGTCGCTCTGGCTAATCTGGATGCCATCATCGCCCTGATCCGTAGTGCGGCTGACACTCCTACCGCAAAGCAAGAGCTGATGGAGAACTACCGCCTGTCGGAAGTGCAGGCCGATGCCATCTTGCAGATGCAACTACGTCGCCTTACCGCCCTAGAAGCCGACAAAATTCATAATGAGCACGACGATCTGCAACTCAAAATTGCCGATTTGAATGACATTTTGGCGCGGCGAGAACGCATTCTGGAGATGATCAACACGGAGATGGGGGAACTGCGGGCGGCTCACGCCACGCCACGTCTCACAGTGATTGAACCCCTGGATGGCGAACTGTTCGACATGGATTTGATCGCCAATGAACAGGCGATTATCTTGGTCACAGAGCAGGGATATATCAAGCGGATGCCAGTAAGCACCTTTGAAGCACAGAACCGGGCAACGCGGGGTAAGGCAGGCACCCGCATGAAGGAAGATGACGGCATCGACCACTTCATGACCTGTAATGACCACGACAACGTGCTGTTTTTTAGCGATCGCGGGGTATCCTACTGCCTGCGGGCATACCAGATTCCGGTCGGGTCGCGCACGTCGCGGGGGGTTCCTGTGGTGCAGCTTTTGCCAATTCCTCACAACGAAAAAATCACCTCCGTGGTACCCGTCACCGAATTTAGCGACGACGTGTATCTGGTGATGCTGACGCAAAAGGGCTACATCAAAAAAACGCAGCTCTCTGCATTTAGCAACATTCGGACTAACGGATTGATCGCGATTTCCTTAGAAGATGGGGATCAACTCCGTTGGGTACGGCTCGCCAGCGCCGAAGATAGCATTATCATCGGCTCTCAAAAGGGCATGACGATTCATTTTCGCACCAACCATGAACAACTGCGGCCACTAGGCAGACCTACCAGAGGCGTGCGCGCCATGGCGCTGCGGAATGGCGATGAGCTGATTAGCATGGACATTTTGCCCAGCCAAGTAGTGCAAAGTATTGCTGAAAGTGAGGATTCTGAGGCTGAGGTTGAAGTGGACGAGCAAGAGATTGATATGCCCGCTGCTCAAGGGCCTTGGGTGTTGGTAATTACCACAGGCGGTTTGGGTAAACGTGTGCCCATTGCCCAGTTTCGCTTGCAACGGCGCGCTGGGATGGGTCTACGCGCCCTACGATTCCGTAAGACTAATGACCAACTGGCAGCGCTACGCGTGGTCAACGACAACGATGAGATGATCCTTGTCACCAGTCGAGGCATTATTATTCGCCAAGCAGTCAACGCCATTGCCTGCCAATCGCGGTCAGCTACTGGGGTGCGAGTGCAGCGGTTAGATGAGGATGACGCGATCGCCGCTGTAGCTCTGGTTCCTCCGTCTAATGGGGAAGATGCTTTAGCAGCCTCCACAGATGAACCAGATGCGATCGCCCCTGAGAGTCTGTCAGATGATAGTCTATCGGAACCTAATAGCCAACCAAGTAGCGATACGCCACCCCCAACGGATGAACTCTAAATATAGCCATAGACGGATTGGTTAGGACGGGGTGCAGGGGTGGAACCCCTGGCTGGGGGCAAAGCCCCCACACCCCCTTTGATCCCAGTGTCCTAACCTTTGTGGCGACAGCTATACTTGAGCTAAATCCTTGACGGGGAACGGTGATGATTCAGACGCGCGTCAGATGTTTGACCCAAGCATCCGAAGTGTCGACAAATCAGAAAGTGAAATGGTGAGCCGTCAACGGCTCACCATTTCACTTTCTGTCTCAACGTAAGTTAGGCGATCGCACCAGCACGGCTAAACGAGAAACGTGACGTTTCTAATTCTGCGGAGTCGGCGCTTGAGTGACGCTTGCCCGCTGGGAATTGCCTGGGTTTCGAGCCTCAGCCATTCTAGATCGGAGTACCGTAATCGCTTGAACATATTGGGGATCGGCCGCACTCGCCAAAGAATTGGGAGTCGTAGACAAGCGCTGGCGATCGCTATCGGTTAAGTCAATTCTGACATCTGGGACAATCCCTAAGTGGCTAATATCGGTGCCATTTGGAGTGTAGTAATGAGCAATTGTCACAGCTAATCCAGAGCCATCGGAAAGAGAATGTACGGATTGCACAAGAGCTTTACCAAACGTCTGACTTCCCACGACAGTGGCTCGTCGGTTGTCTTTTAGGGCACCCGTCAAGATCTCACTGGAGCTAGCAGAGTTACCATCAACCAGAACGACTAACGGAAGCTGAGTCAGGGCTGAGTTGTTGGCTAAAATCTCCTCGGCAGCACCATTACGATCTACCGTTTTAACGATCGCCCCATTGGGCAGCCACATCCGAGAAATTTCTATACTCGCTTGCAGCAACCCACCAGGATTGCCTCGCAAATCCAAGACAAACCCTTCAGCCCGCTGTGTTAGTAAGTTCTCGATTGCCCGTTGCATTTGGTCGGCAGCGTGAGAACTAAATTCAGAGAGTCGAATATAGCCAATGCGCGCACCCCGCTCTTGTTTGAGCGAAGACTGAACGTTGGGAAGCTCAATGCGGGCTCGCATTAAAGTCAAGTCAAAAGATTCAGTATCGGGACGTTGTAGCCTTAAGACAATCTGAGTGCCTACTTCACCGCGAATGCGACTGGATGCATCTTCAAGGTTCATCCCTTCAGTTGTCACGCCATCAATCGATAGAATGCGATCGCCCACTTGAATCCCGGCGGTCGAGGCTGGAGAATTAGGAATCGGCTCGACAACTGTAATCTCGCCGGTTTTCTCGTCCGTCTGAAGTCGAATTCCAACGCCTGACAGTTCTCCAGTTGTCTGGTTGGTCAGCGCTTCGTACTGACCAGGATCCATAAACCGGGTATAAGGATCTTCTAATCGCTGTAGCACTCGGCGCAAAGCAGCATACGCCTCAGCCTGAGAACTGTAGCTACCTCCCAAAAGCTCCTGTCGTGCTGCGAGCCAGTCGGTGCTGTTGAATGTAGTGTCTACATATTCTCGATTCACAATCTGCCAAGCTTCATCTAAAACAGCCTTTGGGCTATTTTCCAAGGATGCCTGAACAGATGAACTTAGAACTGGCGTCAATAAAGAAGCTGTAGCAGTGGCCACGACGGCTCCACTAAAGAGGGCAACGTTGAACAAACGGGAGCATTTGAGGAGTTGATGCATGGGCGTTATCCGGATAGACAGTTAACAGTACGGATTCAGATTAAGAGTACAGACTTGGACTTACCAAACTTAGATAAAAAGGGCGGGCGAGCATCCCTTGTGAAAATTCAACGACTGTTGTAAGGCCTCATCAGACAGCGCTATCAGGCAGCGCCTTAGTGGACGCTCGGCAAAATGATTCGTCCATGGAACCATGAAGTTCGATCTGGCCAAACTGTGGGGCACCGTTGACCTGTGCAGATCTGATAACTGCCCCAAACATTAAGTTAGACCCATCGTCCAACTGTCAACGCCGCACATTGGCCAGAACTGAGAAGGCTTGAAGTAAAGACTATCTACGCCTTTAGACCTATTTAGACTTAGTTTAACCCTACGTGTCAATGTGTTCTTGATCAGGAGACATCAACAAAGAACTCCTGGAAGCAATGCACTCTTGGAAACAATGCGGGACTCTGCTCAGTTTTTGATACTCTAACCTCACTTGAGAACTTTGTTGTAAAAATCTACTAAAAAATCTACTAAGTAGATGGGCGTAATTAAACATAAAATCCTAAAAGTCTGTGCCGCCCGCGCAGCGGGCGGCACAGACTTTTAGAAGCTTGTTTTTATCTAGGTTGAACTACTTAACAAAGTTAACAACATTCATTCCATAGTGTGTTGTGCATGTAAAAAGCTAGTTCGCTTGATTCCTATTGACTGATAAGGCAGGGTATCGAACCGAGGTCAGCAAATCATTACGAGTTTAGGACTACCTAGCCGGTTTGGTAGCGTGCGATAGAAGCGACTTAGACAAGTCTGTGTCACAATGTAAACGGTTTTGCCTATTCAGTTAAGTGTCACGTAACGCAGCCGTAAGTCATGGAAACCCTATATCAATATGCCTGGCTGATTCCAGTCTTGCCCCTAGCTGGGGCAATGATAATTGGATTGGGTCTGATTTCCTACAACCAATCTGTTAATCGTCTTCGAACGGCAAGTTCCGTGCTGATTGTGTCGCTCATTGGAACTGCCATGGTAGTGTCCTTTGGGCTGTTGTGGAGTCAGCTTCAAGGACACGCCCCTTATGTTCAATCATTTGACTGGGCAGCCGCAGGCGACTTTCACTTGAGAATGGGATATGTCATCGATCACCTGACCGCTTTAATGCTGGTGATCGTGACGAGCGTCGCCTTTTTGGTGATGATCTACACCGATGGCTACATGGCTCACGACCCTGGGTACGTAAGGTTCTACGCCTACCTGAGCCTGTTTTCTTCGTCCATGCTGGGTCTGGTAATCAGCCCAAACCTGGTTCAGGTTTACATATTCTGGGAGCTAGTGGGCATGTGCTCCTATCTCCTGATTGGGTTTTGGTACGACCGCAAGGCAGCCGCAGATGCCTGTCAGAAGGCGTTTGTAACCAACAGAGTCGGAGACTTTGGTTTATTGCTGGGAATTCTGGCGCTGTACTGGGCGACCGGGAGTTTTGAGTTCGATGTGATTGGCGATCGCCTCCAAGCCTTAGTTCAATCCGGTGCCCTGAGCGGCGGCATAGCCGCACTGTTTGCTGTTTTGGTATTTTTGGGACCCGTGGCAAAGTCTGCACAGTTTCCGCTACATGTGTGGCTACCCGACGCAATGGAGGGTCCAACTCCCATTTCCGCTCTGATTCACGCCGCAACGATGGTGGCAGCCGGTGTGTTCCTAATTGCCCGGATGTTTCCCGTATTTGAAGGCATCCCAGTCGCAATGGATGTGATTGCTTGGACGGGAGGCGTTACCGCTTTTCTAGGAGCCAGTATCGCCATCACACAAAACGACATTAAAAAGGGATTGGCTTATTCCACCATGTCGCAATTGGGTTACATGGTAATGGCAATGGGCGTAGGAGCTTACACCGCTGGGCTATTTCACCTGATGACCCACGCCTTCTTTAAGGCCATGCTGTTTCTAGGTTCGGGTTCGGCCATTCACGGCATGGAAGCTGTCGTTGGCCACGATCCTGTCCTAGCGCAGGATATGCGCTTAATGGGAGGGCTGCGAAAGTACATGCCCATCACGGCTGCTACATTTTTGATTGGCACCCTGGCTATTTGTGGTATTCCTCCTTTTGCTGGGTTTTGGTCAAAGGACGAGATTTTAGGAGAAACATTCAAGGCGAATCCGGCTCTGTGGGGCGTGGGCTGGTTAACGGCTGGGATCACAGCGTTCTATATGTTCCGTATGTATTTCTCAACCTTTGAGGGTTCCTTCCGGGGTACCAACAGCGAGATCAAACAGCAACTGAAAACAGAACAGTTGCAGCGGATGGGTCTGGCGTTTGGACCTGGTGCCATGAATCCCAAAGAGCTGACGGCTGAATTTCCCGCTGGCGATTCGACCGATCATGCACACGATGAACACGACTCGCACCACAGCAGTACTCCCCACGAGTCACCCTTAGCAATGTGGCTACCGTTGGTAATCTTGGCGATTCCCTCTATGTTGGTTGGTTTAGTGGGTACGCCGTTTGCTAACTACTTTGAGGCATTTATTCACGCACCCGGCGAGGTGATAGAGGAAGCTGCTGAGTTTGAGTGGTCAGAGTTTCTAATTATGGGTGGCAGCTCAGTAGGTATTGCCCTGATTGGCATTAGTCTGGCAACGCTGATGTACCGGACGCAGAAGATTAATCCAGGGGCGATCGCCGCCAAAATTCAGCCGTTGTATCAGCTCTCCCTAAACAAGTGGTACATCGACGATATCTACAATGCAGTTTTTGTGCAGGGTAGCCGTCGCCTTGCGCGGCAGGTTCTAGAAGTAGATGTCCGCATTGTAGATGGCTTGGTAAATTTAACTGGTTTTGTCACACTAGTTACGGGCGAAGCTCTTAAGTACTTAGAGAGTGGAAAGGTACAGTTTTACGCGCTAATCGTCTTCGGAGCGGTGTTGGGGTTGGTGCTCGTATCGGGGATTACCTAAGCCTCTTGACTCAGAGCTAGAGAGTGCTCCCAGATAGGGGCTGCGCTAAGTTTCTTTGACACAGAACTAAGATGTTGCAGACTTTTTTACATATCTTTTGCACTTAAAAAATATTCCGAATGAACACTGCGGATTTTCCCTGGCTAACTACCATCATTCTGTTCCCGATTCTGGCATCGTTTTTTATCCCCCTAGTGCCAGATAAGGAAGGGAAAGGCAGACCCATTCGATGGTATGCCCTTGTCATTGGACTGATTAATTTTGCGCTGACAATCTACGCTTTTTATTCCAATTACGATATCTCCAGCCCCGACTTACAAATGGTGGAGAGCTATTCGTGGGTTTCATCGCTTGATCTGCGCTGGTCCGTAGGTGCTGATGGACTGTCAATGCCTCTGATCTTATTGACTAGTTTTATCACCACCCTAGCAATTCTAGCGTCGTGGCCAGTAACGCTAAAGCCACGTCTTTTCTTTTTTCTGCTTTTAGTCATGTATGGCGGCCAGATTGCTGTGTTTGCTGTGCAAGACATGCTGTTGTTCTTTTTAGTGTGGGAACTAGAGTTACTCCCTGTCTATTTACTGCTGTCAATCTGGGGCGGCAAAAAGCGACTGTACGCGGCAACCAAATTTATTCTCTACACAGCAGGGGGTTCGCTGTTTATCTTAGTTGCCGCCTTGGCGATGGCGTTTTATGGCGACACGACTACGTTTGACATGCGATCGCTGATGGAAAAAGATTTTCCGCTTAATTTCCAGCTCCTAGCCTACAGCGGCTTTCTGATTGCCTATGCGGTTAAGCTGCCTATTTTTCCACTCCATACGTGGTTGCCCGATGCCCACGGTGAGGCTACCGCTCCTGTTCACATGCTTTTGGCGGGCATTTTGCTCAAAATGGGCGGGTATGCGCTGATTCGCATGAATGTGGAAATGCTGCCCGATGCTCATGTGCGCTTTGCGCCTATTTTGTTAATTCTTGGTGTCGTCAACATTATTTATGCGGCGCTCACCTCCTTCGCCCAACGAAATCTCAAGCGGAAAATTGCCTACTCATCCATTTCTCACATGGGTTTTGTGCTGATTGGGATTTCGTCGTTTACCGACCTGGGCTTGAGCGGCGCTGTGTTGCAAATGGTTTCACACGGTTTAATTGGAGCCAGCTTGTTCTTCTTGGTGGGTGCAACCTACGATCGCACACACACGCTCATTTTGGATGAGATGGGCGGAGTGGGCAAAAAAATGCCTCGTATTTTCGCCATGTTTACCACCTGTTCGCTTGCCTCACTGGCTCTACCGGGCATGAGTGGATTTGTAGCAGAACTGATGGTATTTGTCGGCTTTGCTAATAGTGACGCGTACGATACCACCTTTAAGCTAATCATCGTCATTTTGGCAGCGGTTGGGGTAATTCTGACGCCTATTTATCTACTGTCGATGCTGCGTGAGATTTTCTATGGGCCTGAGAACAAAGCACTCGTGGAACATGAGGTGCTAGTAGATGCAGAACCCCGCGAGGTGTTCATTATCGCTTCTCTACTGGTGCCAATTATTGGGATTGGATTCTATCCCAAACTACTGACGCAAGTCTACGATGCCAAGACAGAAGAAATCACCGCTCGCCTGAGGACGGCTTACTTTATTGCAGTAGAGAAACGTAATCCTGCTCTAGCAGACATCCAGCCTTTTCAAGC
>JBBQFG010000023.1:0-32147 GCA_038321765.1 Elainellales cyanobacterium | reverse complement strand
CTGCAATCTTGCTGCCAATTCTGCCACCTGTTGCCGTTTTTCCTCTAGTTCAATGCGTAAATGGGCGGGCATTTGCAATTTACCAAACCCAGCGGCTTGCTCTTCCAAAATCGCCAGCGATCGCCGCGCCATTGCCAGTGCCGGGGTCACTACCTCCTGATTTGTCATCACCCTGGGCAATGCTGGATGCTGCGGTTGACTAGGCAACCCCTTCCCTCCCCGCAACAGCGCCACTGGAAAATCCTCTGTTGCCGTATCAAAAAACGGTGTTTGCTCTGCCTGACGTTGGGTGCGGGCGCTCTCTGTCACCGTTTTACCCAGGTGGGTCATGACGTTAGAAAGTGTGACAACGCGATCGCCCGGTTGGTTCGCGGCTCCCTTCAGCGCCTCCAGCAGATGGTAGGTGTACAGGCTCAAGGTTTGATCGGGACGCACCCAGGAACTTTGCTTTCCCCGCGACGAGGTGAAGACCGCCCGTCCTTCTCCCTGCTTCAACGCATCCACCACCCCTTTGGGCAGCGCCGTTGGCAACCAGTCAGCAGGCAAGTCATCCTTGGCGCTGGCCATGCCCTCGGCATGACAACTATCGATAATTACCCACAGCCGTTTGGCCGTCATCTGGCGTAACTTCTCGGTTAGGGTATCGGCAGCTAGGGCAGTTTGGGCAATAGACTGGCGATCGAAATCATGCTGGAGCAGGTAATAGGCATGGCTGGCAAGGTCAACCATTCCGTGCCCAGAGTAGTAGAGCACGATGGTGGCGTCCGAGTCTGCGGCGGCTTTCCCTTGCAGCCAGTCTAGCCCAGCCAAAATGGCGCTGCGGGTCGCGCCCTCGTCATGCAATAGCCGGATATGGTCGGGTGTGGCGGGATACGCACAAAGTTTGGGGTCGATCAAAACTGCTTTCAGTGCCTGAGCATCTTTGACCGTCACCGGCAGCGACCAGCGCGCATCAGCCGTTTTGCCCACGCCAATCAGCAACGCGTAACCATGGGTAAATTGTTCAGGCATTTGAGGGCAGCTCCAGCATGGCAATGGTTGCATTTTACCGAAACCGCAGAGCCTTGAGACTTTCAACGCACCTTGTGAGCGAGATCTGTTACCTGCCTACCTACCCACCTACCGATCGACCAGCTTGCGCCATTCCCGCACGGCAAACGGTGGCACGGTGAGGCTGAGCGAGTCTCCGGTCTGGAGCGGCAGCGTCAAAGCTAGCGGCAGGCTGGTTTCTAGCTGCGCCATAATGTCACGAAACTCGTATTCCCCAACGCTGGTAGCGAGGGCTGGGTCGAGAGCGGCGATCGCAAACACATCCGGCGCGTCCCACTGGCGACTGCTGCCCGTGGCACTCACATGGAGCGATCGCGGGTGCAGCAGCTCGGCGGCTCCCGGAAAGCCCACTAAGCGCAGGTGCAGAGTCGTCACCTGCCCGTGGTTGACCCGCTTAAACAAAACGGTTTGCCAAGCGCGATCGCCCTCGTCCCGCAACGTTTGCAGCGATCGATACATGACCTGCCCGTCGGCTTCGGGATAAAGGTGAATAGAAGCTTGAGCCGCGCTAGTCCAAGTCAGCCAAAGACACAGCAACAGTCCTACGCAACTGACCCACCGCAAAAACACCCACCGCGAGAATTTGAACTGACGCATTAGTAAATGGGGCTGCTTTACGTTAAATCTACAACGGTATGCCATGCCAACGGAAGGGGACAGTCAAACCGCATCGGCACACCGTTAACGGGATGGACAAACGTCAACTGCTTGGCGTGGAGATAATAGCCACAGTCACCCGGCATAGCCATTTGATCAGATGCTGAATTAGAAACTACTTTGGGCACACCACCCACGCCGTAAAGCGGGTCTTGCCACAGCGGATAGCCCGCTGCTGCTAAGTGAATCCGAATCTGGTGGGGTCGTCCGGTGAGAATAGATACCTCCCACAGACTAGTTTCCTCAAATCGACGCAATACCCGGCAATCGCTGTGAGCGAATACTCCGTCGGGGGTGGCGGCATGAAGATAACCTAATCTTGGGTAGGCAAGTTTGCCAATCGGATAGGTCAGTGTAAACACATCGTCAGTCGGGACACCCTGCGCGATCGCCCAATAGATTTTGTGCATTTGGCGATCGCGCAATTGCTGGCTGAGACTGGCTCTTGCAGCAGGCGATCGCGCTAATAGCATCAGTCCAGAGGTGCCCCGCCCCAATCGATGCACCGGCAGCGGCGGCGACTGTGGATAACGGCGCTGAAGCTGCCGCAGCAGGGTGTTTTCCAAAAAGCCACCCCCCGGCAAAACAGGCAATCCAGACGGCTTAACAACCACCAATAGCTCTGGATCTTCAGCCAGAATCTGGATATCTAACGGCACCTCTGGCTCTTCCCACGGGGGGCGCTGGTAGGTCAACCACTGACCGCGCTTTAGGGGTGTATCGCTCGTCGTTGGGTTGCCGTCGAGCAGAATCGCCTCCGTCAGAATGCGATCGCCCCAATCGTCGCGGCTGGAGTGAGTATAGCGATCGCTGTAATAGTCCAACACTGTACATCCTGCGGCGGCAGCGTCTACTTGTTCTCGATATGTCCAGCCGCTGTTTATCACGATTTATGCACTGTTTAAGCTCTCAGTTGCAGCGATTTCTAATCACCTAAAATCTGGCAAGTAGTTCAACCTAAATAAAAACAAGATCCTAAAAGTCTGCGCCGCCCGCGCAGCGGGCGGCGCAGACTTTTAAGGTTTTATATTTAATTACGCCCATCTACTTAGCGGTATTGAGGTAAGGATTGTTGAGTACTATCCAATCTGAATTATTTTGCAAGGGTCATCTCTTACCCACCTGATCCAGAGCGGCGATCGCCTTTTCTACAATTGTATTAGGCAGCCCGACATATCCAAGTTCTGGCCCCAGTGCCTGCCCCTCGGTCAAACCCCACCGCAGCACATCCTTTAGTGTCTGCGCCTTTTGTGGGTCATCGTATTGCTGATACGCCAGCACCCAACTGTAAGTGACAATAGGATAGGCATCGGCGGCATCGGGATCGGCCACAGATCCGCGCAAATCGTCTGATAGTTCAATGGTGGCGATCGCTTTTGCTGTCGAGTCTTCCGTTGGTTCTACCACCTGTCCAGCTTTGTTTTCTAGAGCCGCCGTTGCCAGTTTCAACTGTTTGGCAAACGCATATTCCACATAGCCAACCACCCCTTCTCCCTGCTGAATTTGGGCGCTGATTCCAGAATTGTCTTTGATGCCAACACCCGTTGTCCAGGCCACATTAAGACCTGTGCCTACCGTCTTTTGCCACTCTGGACTGATGGCGCTGAGATGAGCGGTAAATGCGGCTGTTGTACCGCTGCCATCGGAGCGATGCACCACGATAATCGGCAGATTGGGCAACGACACGTCCGGGTTGAGAGCGGCAATGGCAGGGTCATTCCACTGCGTAATCTTCCCTAGAAAAATGCCTGGGAGAACCTGCCGCGAAAGCTTCAGACCACTTTCTACACCGGGAACGTTGTAGACCACCGCAACGCTACCTGCAACGGACGGAATAAACACAGCGCCTCGATTTACCTGAGCGACTTCCTCATCGGTGAGTGGCACCTCGGTGGCTCCAAAATCCACCGTTCCCGCCAGAAATTGCTGAATCCCGGCGGCGCTACCGATGGGCTGATAGCTGATTTGCACATCGGGATGCTGAGTATTGTAATCCTTAAACCAGCGCAAGTAGAGGAACGACGGGAACGTTGCACCTGCCCCGTATAGGGTGATTGGGGACGCAACTGAAGTTGTACTTGTTCCGGCAGTAGGAGCTTGAGATGTGGCCGCCGTGGGATCGGGAGGCTTTCCCTGACAGGCTTTTAGCCCGATTGTTACAGCCAGAGCTGACAGCAAAAATCCCCGACGGGATGAGACAAGTTTGAACGTCACAAGGAACCTCGATAGGGGCAGTCATTCAGCGTGAAGCACCGTTTCCCAATGGGGATACTTCGCAGAATAATACGATCTGAAGGTAAAGAGTAGGTTGTGCCGCCTGAGTTATCGGTTGGGACATAGCTTGAAGCTTATCGATAAGTTGCAAATGCTCAGTGCATCCATCTCTAAGTCTGAGGTTTGACTGGGTAGGTATTGAATAGAATGAGAGCAGTTTAGAGCCATGCTGAGTAAAGCTTTTAAACCCAAGGAACAAGCAGCATGTTAGGTTGATTGGATGAGCACGATGAGGTTTTGCAACCGATGACTTTTAGTGATGTGGTCGAGGTGGTCAAAAATCTTTCTACGGATGAAAAGCGTGAAATTCAACTGTTATTGCAACAGTACCTCCGTGAAGAGCGTCGTGACGAGATGTATGACAACTTCAAGTCGGCGCAAGTCGAACAGCAAAAGGGTGAGTTGAAGTTTTCCTCCAATATTGAAGCAGAAAAGAACAAGATCGTTAAAGTTAACCTCGGCTGATTAAAGGGAACTCTAAATTGATTGTTTTACAGCAATTATAGCTGTCGCCACAAAGGTTAGGACACTGGGATCAAAGGGGGTGTGGGGGCTTTGCCCCCAGCCAGGGGTTCCACCCCTGCACCCCGTCCTAACCAATCCGTCTATGGCTATAACTTGGTAATCTCTTGATAAAAAAGACGCACCCTCTGTAAATGGTGCGTCTTTTTTAATTAATAGCTAAGTAGGTGGGCTTAATTAAATATAAGATTCTAAAACTCTGCGCCGCCCGCACAGCGGGCGGCGCAGAGTTTTAGAATTTGATTTTTATTTAGGTTGAACTACTTACCGCAATTTCTTTATCAGTTAAGGGAGAAGTTGAGTTATTACGCAATCTCAATATTTTCGTAGAGATCGGCAATCTGAATTTGAAATTCAAAGGCACTAAAAGACAATGTGACATTTGGATCATTATATTCAGACAAAAGCCATTGATGAGCCGCCGTTTTGACGTAGTGTTCTACGTGAACGTTATACTGATCGATCAGAAGATATTCTTTGAAACTCTCGATGCTTCGGTAAGCCACAAACTTTTCGCCACGGTCGTAGTTTTGGGTTGATTTAGACAACACTTCAGCAATGAAACAAGGATTAATCACTGTATCTGTGCGCCCAGTTTGCAGTTGCAGGGGTTTTTCTACAACCATGACATCGGGATAGGTGTAGAGATTGCGATTCCCCTCTGTGGAAACTGCCCCATCGGGAATCCAAAGCCGCTGATCGGTAATAAAAACTCGGTAGGGTTTACCTTTTAACGCTAGCTTCAGGGCAACTATCAAATTGCTAGCAATATCATTATGATCTGGTGTTCCTCCAGTCATTGGAATAATTTCTCCATTGCAGTATTCGCTGCGGGTTTCAGACGCTAGTTCAAGTGCCAAATATTCTTCGGCTGTGTAGCTTTTTTTTTCAAGTTGAGTAATCACAATGGGCTAGCTCCAATGATTTGAGTTGTTGATTGCGTGTCTACGTGTCTCGGTGTAAGAGCGATCGCATTTCACCTAATCTTGGTTCTGGCGAATCCATACTCTCAAATCTAGTTTTGCTTGGGTTTCTTCTCGCTGGGCGCAATGACCCAGGAACTCATAAAGCTGCTCTTTAGCAACACCAGGAAACGTTGGACTGTTCTACACTTCCTGTTAAATAGCAGTTAAGTAGTTCAACCTAAATAAAAACGAGATTCTGAAAGTCTGCGCCGCCCGCTGCGCGGGCGGCGCAGACTTTTAGGGTTTTATGTTTAATTACGCCCACCTACTTACACTGCATTCTTCTCTTCGGTCAAGAGCAATTTTAAACTTACTTAATGCTGCCCAGGAATGGTTGCGATCGCACGCAAACGGTCATACGTTTTCGTAGCAAATCCCTCAATTTTCAAAGGCGATTTTGTCTTGGCTTTAGCAGATTGTGCCAAATTCTGCCAGGTTAATCCCTGCTCAGATTTTCTATAGTGTTGAACTGCTGCGATCGCCGCTTTAATCTGCGGATCTTGAGTATTGACTTGTCTGAGTGCTGTTTCGATTTCCTGAGCGGATGCATCTAGCAAATTGATTGGATTCTCTACAGGTTCTATTCTAGAAGTTCTTCCAGAAGATTTTAGCCCCTGTTGAATGGTCTCCAGCTTCTCTAAAACAACACCTAGGCTGTCTGAACCAATGGCGGCACTATTAAAGCTGTCAATTTTATAATTTAGAACCTTTAGTTTTTCGTCTATCTCATTCCTGATTCCGGTTAGCAATGGTGTGAGTGAATGCTTAATTGAATCGGTAGCAAGCTGAAGTTTTTGATCGATTAGGGTAGCAAGATCGGTCTCTGTGGTAGTAGAACCTGTGGTGGTAGGTGCTGTATTTTGAGTGTGTGTTAGCAGTTCCATTTCAGCAATGGCCGCGATCGCCTGTTCATCAGTTAAATCAAAAACCCAAGCCCAAACCTTTTCAATGTCTAGCTCTTGAGCAATTTGTAGCCAATCAGCCCCATGTAGCAATTCATATTCAATGTCGTCGTCATCATAGGCAGTGGTGCGCCGAATAACGAGTGAAACCAGATTACTTTGATGAGCTAAAAGACTTTGCTCAATCGCTTGTCGTTGCTCTAGAGAAAGAGCTTGTTTTCTAGAATCGGGTAGAGCAATTTGAAAGGTATAAACTTGCCCATGATTTATGGGTTTAATCCTTAGGCTCTTATTGATCAGCTCACGTCGGATATCTTGACTCATATTAATGTGACCCTCAGATTACATTCATTAAGTGGTTGGCTAGTTTTTCCAATCTCAAAATTGCCGATTGAGCTGCTTCTCGCTCTGGTGCACTCAACTGATCGTCAAACTCTGCCTGCTGAATTGGATACCCTTTGTCTGGACATTTAGCAATAATGTTTAATCTTGGTATCCACGTATTTTCGGGAAATAACTCAATCGTTCTATCTCTTGAATTTCTAAATAGAATTTCTCGAAGAGACTCTTCCATAGCCAGATTGAAGCTGGACGAGCGCTGATCATACATACTGACAGCAACTCCTAAAATAGGCAGCGGCTCGTCTTTGTATGCTTCTACTTTTTCCACCCGTCCAATCACATACTCTAATGCCCGAATTGGGTAGGGTGACAATTGGGTAGGAATTAAAATTCCTGATGATGCCATTAAGGATATTCCATTGACTTTGCCAAATGATGGAGGCGGATCAATAAAAATAAAGTCATACTCATGATTTTTTAGTTTTTTAGCCAACAGGCGATCGCTATCAACCGTTTGAATTAATTCACCCTCCATCTCACTCAAGCGAATATGAGACGGTACTATGTCTAGTTGAATGTCTCCCCAGCGCTTGCGATAAATCACATCATTGAGTTTAGTTTTTGGCTCTAGCAATAGATGAGTAATATCTTTCTTTCCCGCCAACTCAACATCATTTAATGGATCGATTCCTAGTCCGGTAGATAAATTAGCTTGAGCGTCAATATCAATCAGCAATACTCGCTTGCCTAATTTTGTTAACGTAGCCGCTAAGTTAATTGTTAAGGTGGTTTTACCCACTCCGCCTTTATTATTGAAAACAGTGATAATCATAGAGCTGCGTTCCTTTTCAACAGGTTGCGGTTCAGTACTTTTCTGCTCAGTAATCGGCTGAGCAGGTTCAGTCTTTTTAGCAAATAGTTTCAACATTGCTTTACTGCCAAATGCGTCTGAAATCAAGCTGGCAAATCTAAGGTGAACCTGGTGTTGGCTATAATGCAGAGCGCTTCTAACCTTTAAGCAGGTTGCTTTGTTAAGCAGGTTGAAAACCAACCCAAAATTCTCGGTCAGAGTTGACTGAGAATAGTCGGCAATGGAAATAAGTCGCCCTTGGTAGAAATAAAATAAATGGAATAAGTAACCATTGGTTAGAAGACCCAGAATGGCTCTAGACTGCCGCATATAGTCGCCAATCTGCCAGACACTTTGAGACGTATTTTTGTGGGGTGCTTTCACCTCAATCACTAAGTAGGGCAGGTGGCTCATCAAGACATCGGGAGGATCTACCAAGAAATCCACCTTCTTTTTACCAAGTCCAACTTCAGATTTCCAATCGCCATCCCGATAACCGAGACTATGGAGCAGCGGCAGCACAACTTTATGTGCGATATCAGATTCGCTACTCTTTGGGGTGATGGACTCAAGAAATCTAAGTTGTTTCGAGGTATTCAAAGTTTTGGTCTAATTGAACCTATAGGACTCCCGTCGTCAGTTTAGCAATAGATAAGTAGTTCAACCTAAATAAAAACCAAGTTCCAAAACCCTGCGCCGCCCGCACAGCGGGTGGCGCAGGGTTTTGGAATCTTATATTTAATTAAGCCCACCTACTTAATTTGGATGTTCACTATAGATGAAGAATTTTTGGCATTGCTTAATCCGTCTATGAAATTTGTTTTGGGAGCCGCGCTCCGCGCGGCTCCCAAAACAAATTTCATAGCTACAATCAGCAACGCCGAATTTTTATGTCCCCCTGAAAGTTAGATCAAAGTTAGATCATTGATGGGTTAGCGATAGCTGAGAACTTGAAAAGAGGTAGACAACGCCCTACCACGGACTGCCAATTAGGGTAAACGCTGACCAATAATAGGGGTGGCGCAAGCTAGTAGTGGGTAGATCTGACAAGGTGGAAGGCAGCAAAATTTCTTCGCCTCGGCTAGTTAGCTTGCCGTTTTGAAGCTCGACCTCACCACGCATGATTGACAACTGGGCGCGACGCAAGGCTTCGGCTCGGATGGGAGCCGTGCGGAGCTGATGGTAAAACTCGCTCATGAGGGCTAGCGTACCGGCATCGCTGACGTACCAGAGACTTGCCAGGGCGCTTTTCACACCCGCCTGTAGCGCAAGTCCAGCAAACCCCAGTTCGGCATTGTTGTCTCCCAGAGCCGTTCGACAGGCGCTTAATACCATCAATTCAACGGGAGGGTTATTTAGGCTCAACTGTCGGAGTTGATCCAGTTGTAGCCGCTCATCCCAAAACTGAATGTAAGAGTTTTTGGGATCGCCGGGTAAAAATTCGCCATGTGTTGCTAAATGAACAATACCGTAGGCGGTTTGTTGGCGCTGGGTACGCAGGTTGGCGAGGGTAAATTCCTGATCGATAAAGTATTCGCCGTCGTGAGTCCAGCTTTGGGCAATTGCTTCTAGTTCTAGCGGAACGGCAGGTAGAGGAGCTTGGTTGGTAAACTGTGAGGCACCCATCGCTAAAACTTGGGCGTTACGAATGTCTTGGTATCGAGTGTCTACCAGGCTCAGGCTGGGCATTAGTCCGACGCTGTAGCGTTCGATTAAAAACTGGCGGCCATCGTGTAAGGCGGCAAGGGGAAGCGATCGCAATCCGCTGTCCATAATAAAGGCCAGATTGCCGATGTTTTGCGCCTGTAGCTCTTGGTCTAGAGGGGCAACCAGCCAGCGATAAAGCTGTTGAGACGCGGCTAGGTAGCTAGTGGTATTGACGCGGGCGGGGTTCGTTACCTCGGTACGCAGGCGGTTGGCGGCGGCCATTACACGCGATCGCGTGACTCCGACAATACGGCGGCGAATAGGTTGTCCCTTGGCGGTTACCAGCGTTATTTCCAACTGGTCGCTATCTTGTGGCTCTGGGCTAGTGCTGCTGGGTGAAAAGCCCACATAGAGCAGCGCGGGGGCAATTCCCGTGGTGGCTGCAATGGTGCTCAGGGTTTGTTGAGCATCTGCCACCGTCACTACAGGGTTAAGTTCGGTTTCGCTTAGCGCCAGATAGTCTAAGTAGTCATCGGTGTAATCGGCTTCTAACTGGATGTAGCTGTCTTGATCAAAGTCCTCCGAGGTATCAACATCTAGTACGATATCGTCAAAATCTTCATCAGAGTCTGAGTTGTTGTCAGGGTCTAGCTCCTCGTCTAGCTCGTTATCTAAGGTTGGGTCGGTCGTATCAACGCCGTTAGAGCCGGATCGGTTCGGCGGTGGGGTATCCCTGCCAGTAATCAGGGCAATATTGTCTTGCGTGTAGCTAGCTCGGTAAGACTGCGGCGGGGCAATGGTCGATTGTCCAGTGGTGAGGGCTGCTGCTGTGCCGTTGGCGATCGCGTTTCCTACTCGAAAGGGAACGTTGCGTTGTGCCCCAGCGTGGGTAATGGTGATATCTCCTCCCTGAGCAGCGGCGGTCGAAATGCTAGCAGGGGTGCCGTTCTGGTCGATAAATCGAGCTGTAGCACGGAACAGGCGATCGGTTGTCGCTTGCACCGTGCCCCCCCGACCCCTGCCCTGAGCGTTAATGAACGAGACTTGGATATCCTCTGAGGCATTTAAGGTAAGCGAACCCCCCGTGCCGCTACTGCTGCTGGAATTAATTTGCTCTGTAGTAATTTGCCCTTGAGCAGTGACGGTAATGGCACCGCCGCCCCTACTTCCCTGGCTACGAAGTCGTCGCGTGGTGACTGAACCTGTTTCACTCTCCACACTTAGGGTGCCCCCCTGGCCACCGCTAAAGGTAACGATGGCTGCCGTGGTCACGTCGGTGTTGGCTCTGAGGGCGATCGCCCCACCCTGCTGCGCTGCCGTAGCGCTGAGCCTACCCGCTGTTATACCTGCCTCACTGGTCAGCGTAATCCGGCCTGCACTGCCAGTAGTAACAGGCTCAGTCCCCGTAACAATCTCAGTACCACCATTAGTCGTTATAGATCCAGTAAGGATATTCGTTGCAGCATTTACCGTAACATTGCCACCCGTGCCGCCATTGCTGCTGGTATCTATAGTGCCTGTGGAGGTATCAGCAAACCCATCGGTACTGTTTAGGGCAATGTTGCCGCCTGTTGCACTGCCTGCGACCGATGCGTTCAGATTTTGGGTGGTTATATCTGTCAACGCAAACACTGTGATGTCGCCACCATTCCCGACCGTGCCAGTAGTCCGTACGTTTTGGACTTGAACAGCTCCCTCTCGACTGACGATGTCAACGCTGCCGCCCTGTCCTGAGACACCTGCGATCGCTGCCAGATTGCCCAAAGTAACATCTTGTCGGGCATTGATTTCGATGCTACCTGCATTGGCGGGGCTGAAGGCAGTGGCGCTGCCATTGGTCGTAACGTCGCCATTTAACGTAATATTGCCAAGCTGACTGCTAAGCCTGACATTGCCGCCACTGCCGCCGATACCAATGGTCGAAATGCCGCCTGCTTGAAGTGTGATGTCATCCTGTGCGAGGACGGTGATACGGCCACCATTCCCGCTGCTATTGACAGAAGCTACAGCGGCATTTGCAGCCGTTGCTTCTAAGGCTCCCCCGGCTAAAAAACTGCCGCGCGAGTCAATCACAATAGAATCAGGACTTCCAGCACTGGGGGATGTGGTCACAATTCCGGTATCAACTGTGATGTTGCCGCTGTCAAGCGTTGAGTTTGGATTGTACTGCGTGGAAAGATAAACCAATCCATTCGGTGCCGACACGAGAATGCTGCCAATAGAAATGTCGCCGTTGCCAGCAGGGGTACCGGTGCTAATCAGATCCGGAGCGAACGATGTGGCAACTGGTGCAGTCGGGGTGCCGATCGCCTCTGCCGATACACCCGCTCGAATGTCTAGCGTGGGTCGAGTGCTGCCATTAATAACAAGAGACTCTCCATCGGAACGTAGAATCGGTTCATTCACGAAGGTGGTGGTGTCTACTCCGGTGATGGTGATCCCGCCGGGTACCGTGACGCTACCGCCAGCAATAATGTGCAGGGAGGCTCCGGTGTAGCTGCTGAAGCTAACATCGCCATTGGCACGAATTACCGGATCGTAGGGGCTAAACAGATTTCCCAGTGACCCGTCTAGCTGTTCAACCCGAAAATTACCGCCAGCGGTGTAGTGAGCGTCGCCCCCGACCGTCTGAGGTGCCCGCAGGATTAAGTCTCCCCCGCTAAAAAAGCCACTGCTGGGATGGTTAAGGGCAAAAATATCAACCGCTTGGTTGCCCTGAAGGGTCAGATCTCCAGTGGCGATCGCCTCAAACGGCTGCTGTACACTATCCCGCACTCGAACGGTGTCGGCTGCGGTGAGTGTTAGATTACTCTGGGACTCGATTCGGCTTTCGGTCAGCGTTAAATTACCCGCCGCTGCTGTCAGCGTCCCATTTCCGGCTGTAATAGAAGCTGAGTCAAGTCCGATCGCCTGTCCGGTGACGACCACGTCGCCTGTCTCGACACCGATTCCCGAACCCGTTAGCATAACGCTGCCATCGCTATTGATGGTGATCCCCGTGGCGTTGGTCACACTGCCCCCTGTCAACAGAGTAGGTAGGGCGATCGGCTCAAACGCGATGGGGTTAACGCCGCCAAGGTCGCTATTGGCTCCGGTTTCAACCTCCAAATTCAACACTTGCCCAGCCAAACTGAGCCGCACCAGACTCGATCCGGGCACGGATGCCACGGTGAGATTTCCCTGGGGAGCCGAGAGCTGTCCAGTGTTGACAACTGTGCCAGCCAGTAGCGTCATATTGCCTGTGGCAACTTGTAAATTACCCAGGTTGGCGATCGCACCGGGCTGACTCATCGTAAAGGCGAATGCGTTGGGATCGCCCACCAGCGATGCGTAGTCGCTAGTGCCGACAGCGCTAAACCAACCCTGGTTAAACCCAATACCGCTGGCGGTTGTCGCCGTAAATGAAGCGGGTAAATCGAGCTGTGCATTGCTGCCAAACATTATCCCCGCTGGGTTAAGCAAAAACAGGTTGGAATTGCCACCCACCACCTGCAACAGCCCATCAATTACAGAGGTATCGCCCCCTACCACGCGGGTTAAGATGTTGCGAATTTGTGGGTTTGACTGGAATGTGGCAATCTGCTGGCGGGTTAGGCCAAACCGCTCAAAGCTATGGAATAAGTTGGTGCGATCGCGTGATAGCTGCCCCCCGTCTATCTGATGACGATTACCCCGCACCTGTACCCGCGTTCCTGTGCCATCGGCAGCGGGCACAACGTTCTGAGCAGACCCCACAGATGGGAGCAGCAAACCCAGGGCTGCGACCAGCCAGCCAGCCAGCCGGACTGTCGCAACTGCCTCAACGGTACCTACGTTCCTCTGATTCTTCATCTCAGTCGCCTCCCACGTCACCCCAGACCCCCAGACCCCTCAGCATCTTACCCTAGCTTTCGCTAGAGAGGTGGATACGGAAGCAATGCAACTCGGCGATGGTAACTGGTCTTATCCGTCTACTCGTTCGATTTTGATCTGTCGTTCCATTTGACGAATCTGCTCAAACAAATCGGTATCTTCTTCAGCAAAAGCACAAACATCTAGGTAGTAAACAGCCGTCATACCACTGGTAAAGCGATTAGAGAAAAGATAAGTATTTAAGTCAATAAATTTGTCGTAATCCTGACTAGAAAGACTGAGTAAATAATTGCCGTAGTTATCATACACAAGAAAGTTTTTATATCCCGACTCAAATAGTGATCTTAATGCGCTTAATGACTCGTCTCTACCATCGGGTCTAAAAGAAATATCATATTCAAAATAAAGCACTGGCTTCAGCGCACTAATCACTGAAATGGATTTTTGAATGATTGAAAAATCGAGTCCGTCTGTATCAATTTTGAGTAGCTTCGAGTTTTGAAACGCTGGATGTTCCTGTAGAATTTTTTCCAGACTTTTTAGCTCAGTTAAAAATAGCCCTTCAGAGTCAATTGCATTCACAATAGATGCTGTTCCACCATGACTTTTCATGCTGCCAAAGTTGGCGATTTCTCCATCGGCACCAACAAACGATTCTTCTATTTCAATATTGCCAAGAACGGCAGCATTGTAGTACAGAAACTCTAGAAACTCTGGATTGCCTTCAATACAAAGAGTTGGAACATCTTGATAGGTTTGAATCAGTGCAGAGCTGTCGCCTACATTGGCACCAATGTCGATGGCTGAAGCTTGAGGATACTTTTGAAAAATTACTTGGGCAATATATCCTAACGCGGTGTCGTATCGGTGCCAAGTTGCCTGATATTGGTCAAGTTGATGATCGTCGGGGAGAATAATTTGATGCCGACCGATTACATATTCTTTTGGCATTTGATTAACTGCATTTTTGGGTATTTTACAAGCCTACCTGAAAAGTTGATTTAGACATCCTCGATAAATAGGTCAAAGTGTTTCTTTTAACAAAGTTTGTTGTGAGTTGTAGCTAAGGCAGTCGTTGCCCCACATCTCACAAATCATTTAGGACTGTGATAGCTCTCGATGGAGGTGGAGAATTGTAAAAGCCCGGCGGAGGCAATCCAATGTCATTTTTTAGACGTACATTTCTGAGGTAATGTACCTTCTGTGATCGCCACTAGGGATTACCAATTAATTAATCTGTAATCTTTTTTTGAAAGTGCCGCGCGGAGCGCGGCACTTTCAAAAAAAGATTAGGTTTTATTTTGTACGCAATCCTAGGAATGTTCTGAGGCTATGGTACCCAGCGAGATGAATATGCTACCCAGTGTAATGAAAATATCGTTTTGTTATTCTTTCGAGGCGATCGCCAGTCTCATCATTATGTTTAAATCGCTCTAAGCTGCTCTAGACAGACTATAGAACGCAGTCACATAGTCCAAGGGGTATTGTCCGTCGTCTGAGATCTTGTATAACGGACATAGCTAATCTTTAGGTGATTTAGGTTAGTGATGCATGGGTCGATTAAAGGTTTGGTTTGCAGGCAACACTACCAACGCCCAAAATCACTCGTTGCCTGTGGTTAGGGTCTGCTTTAAAGGCGTGGGTAGTCCTAAACTGGGTAGTCCTAAACTGGGTAGTCCTAAACTGGTAAGGATTTTCAGATGGGCGGGCTTTGCCCGCCCATCTGAAAATCCTTACCTCAATACCACTACCAAGGCATGATTCTTTATGCGAGAAGCTCATAAAGAATTAAATTGCCCTAGCAGCTTTAAACCATGCCTTACTGTGTCATAGATAGTTGGAGCAAAGCGATGACAACGTCTGAGGTTCGCAGTCAAGACTTGTCGAAGACCAAAGTACCCGTGCCCCGCCCTCAAATGATGACACTGGTGTTGCTCAGTGTTGTGGCGATCGCTGGGGCTATCGTGGCGCTTTGGTTTACAGGACAGGGCGCGATTAGCAAAATTTTCGCCCAGCTCAACGTAATTCAGGAAAGACCACCTCTGTGGCTAGAGGTGCCGATGGTGGCAGGACAATATCTCATTGTGCCAACCGTGGCGCTATTTTTGGTGGTGTTGCTGGTGATGCGCGTGTCGCCACAGCCTCGTTCTTGGTCACGCATTGTCGTTGTAAGTATCTTGATGGTCTTAACGATCCGTTACGTGTTGTGGCGATCGCTTTCGACTCTTAATCTTAGTACTCCCTTGAACGGCGTGTTTAGCATGGGGCTGTTGACACTAGAACTGCTGATGTTAAGCAGTGCCATCATTCAACTGTTTTTAATGCTAAAGGTGCGCGATCGCCGCCCCGAAGCCAATGCGCTGGCGCTAGATGTGGTGAATGGGTCATATCTGCCCACTGTAGATATTCTTATCCCTACCTACAACGAACCAGCCTTTATTTTGCAGCGCACCATGATTGGCTGCCAAGCGATCGACTATCCCTACAAAACGGTTTACCTCCTAGACGACACCCACCGACCCGAAATACAGGAACTGGCTGCTGAATTGGGCTGCAATTACAGAACCCGTCCAGACAATCGACATGCCAAAGCAGGCAACCTCAACTATGCTTTTCCCCGAACTACCGGAGAACTGCTAGTCGTCTTTGATGCTGATTTTGTCCCTACCCGTAACTTCTTGACCCGCACAGTAGGATTTTTCCAAGACTCCCAAGTGGCTCTGGTACAAACCCCTCAAACGTTTTACAATCCCGACCCGATCGCTCGAAACCTGGGCTTAGAAGACGTGCTAACCCCCGAAGAAGAAGTGTTCTATCGACAAATCCAACCGATTCGAGATGGGGCAGGTAGCGTCATTTGTTCAGGCACGTCCTTCGTTATTCGCCGTAGTGCCTTAGAAGCAACAGGCGGTTTCGTAACTGATTCCTTGAGTGAAGATTATTTCACGGGTATTCGCATCTCGGCGCAGGGCTACCGCATGGTGTATCTAGACGAAAAGCTCAGCGCCGGACTGGCAGCCGAAAATATGGCCTCCCATGCTTTACAACGGCTACGCTGGGCACAAGGAACGCTGCAAGCATTTTTCATTCAATCTAATCCGCTGACCATTCCGGGATTACGCCCAATTCAGCGGTTGGCACATTTGGAAGGCTTACTGCACTGGTTTACCAGCATCTCGCGGGTCGGGTACTTGCTAATGCCCCTGGCATATTCTTTCTTAGGAGTCATTCCGCTGCGAGCCACCCCGGCAGAGCTGATGTATTTTTTCTTACCGTACTATTTGGTTCAACTGACCGTTTTCTCTTGGCTTAACTACCGATCGCGCTCTGCTGTGTTGTCAGACATTTATTCGCTGGCGCTATGTTTTCCGCTGGCACTAACAGTGGTGCAGGTGATGCTAAATCCCTTTGCAAAAGGATTTAAAGTGACCCCTAAGGGCACTGCAAGCGATCGCTTTTCGTTTAACTGGAATCTGGCTACGCCGCTGATTGTGCTCTTTGCCGCTACAGCCGTTAGTTTGTGGGTGAACTTGGGGATGTGCATGATTAAAGGAGCATGGCAGCAGACTGTAGCTCCAGAAGTGGCCGAGCAGGTTAAAGGAATTGGCTTGGGCTGGCTTTGGAGTTTATACAATTTGCTAATGCTGGGCATTGCGCTATTAATTTTGCTTGATGCACCGCGCCCCAGCCCCTATGAGTGGTTTGATCTGCGGCGTACCCTCAAACTAACTGTAGGTGAGCAAACATTTTGGGGCGTTACTACGATGCTTTCCGAAGTAGGAGCCGAAATGGCTCTGACACAATCGGGCTTTCCGACTCTTGTTGCAGACAACACACTGCCCGTGCAACTACATCTGCTGGAAGACAATCTAACACTGTCGGGGCATGTCATTCGTCAGGGCATCAGCGACGAATTTCCGACCGTACGAATTATGTTTGAATCCCTCACCCTTGACCAGCAACGTCGTTTAGTTGAAGTGCTCTTTTGCCGTCCTGGTCAGTGGAAAACGCGCCAAACTCCGGGTGAGTTTCAATCGCTTTGGCTACTATTTCGCGCCTTGCTCACGCCGCGTGTGCTGTTCGACCGCAATGCTGATGTAAATCCTGTGGCTGTAGAAAAAGGATAGAAACGAAAGTCTCGCTTTTATTTTTTTATAATGACTCTTGTTGGGAATCTACTCGGCTGGAAGCGAGACATCAAATAAGGATTACAAATTAATTAACCTGTAATCTTTTTTTTGAAGTGCCGCGTGGAGCGTGGCACTTCAAAAATAGGTAGTGGTATTGATGTAAGAATTTTTTGATGGGCGGGTTTCGCCCGCCCATCAAAAAATTCTTACCAATTGAGGACTGCCCAAAAATAAAGATTAGGTTTTGTTTTGTACGCAATCCCAGGTGTTGCCCAGGGTCTAGAACAAGGCTTTACAAACCGCATCACACACCCCCAAAAAACCGCTATAAGATAGAACAAGAGAACTACTACTCTGTTCACGCGACTCATTCAGCCAAACCTTACCCCGCCATGAGTTTTTTCCAACGAGTCCAGAATGTGTTTGGGTTAGGCGACCAGTTTGATGAAGCAGAGTATGAGGATGCTGCCTATGCCACCTCAGACGATGCCTATTCACAATCAAACGGGTATCCAGCGGCACCGGGTTATGGGGAGCGATCGCCTGATACTGCTCATGCAGTTGGTGGGGCTAATAAGGTGGTCGGTATGCCAAGACTGGCAGGCAGTCAGCCAGAGGTAGTCTTGATGGAACCGCGATCGTTCGAAGAGATTCCCCAGGCGGTACGGGCACTGTGCGATCGCAAGTCAGTTATTTTAAATCTGGGACTGATGGATCCAGACCAAGCGCAACGAGCCGCTGACTACGTAGCAGGGGGTGCCTACGCCGTTGATGGTCACCAGGAACGCTTGGGCGACCACATCTTTTTGTTTACACCTAGCTTTGTACAAATTAGCAACTACTCACCTGTTGAGTACGCTAATCCTGCGCCCGCGCCCCTGGCCTATACGCCTCCCTCACCCGCTCCGTCACTCACAAGTCCTTGGTCTCCCAATCAAGCCTTTTGAGCAATCACGCAAGGATAAGTAGTTCAACCTAAATAAAAACCAAATCCTAAAACCCTGCGCCGCCCGCGCAGGGTTTTAGGATTTTATACTTACTTAACCCCACCTACTTAGCTACTAGAGCCACTTGACTTAGGACAGTTTTGATGGCGCGCATCGCGCCATCAAAACTGTCTTTGGCCTAACCTTGCTGGCTACGGTTATATAGCCATAGACGGATTGGTTAGGGCGGGGTGCAGGGGTGGAACCCCTGGCTGGGGGCAAAGCCCCCACACCCCCTTTGATCCCAGTGTCCTAACCTTTGTGGCGACAGCTATACAAGCCGTCAAAGTTTAGTGGGTGAGCTGCTAGTTGAGCGATGTCGAGAATAAAGAGCGATCGCGGCACATAGAATGGCGATCGCACTCAGCACATGCACCGTATTGAATGGCGTACTGCCAAAGAACCAGGAATCTGTCCGAAAAAACTCGATAAAAAAGCGCCCCAATGGATACCAGATTAGGTACATCAGGGTTAGATCGCCAGCCCTCAGTTGCATTCTAAAGCGACGCGAGATCCAAAAAAGTAGTAAGAACCCAACAAAGTTCCACAGCGATTCATACAAAAATAGGGGATGGAATCGTGTGCTATCAGGATAGGTAGTCAGGTCGTTGTAGGGTGGAATGCGATGGACGCTGTCAATGCGAAGCCCCCACGGTAACTGGGTAGGCGGTCCATACAGTTCTTGGTTAATAAAATTACCCCAACGCCCAATCGATTGAGCCAGCGGTAAAGCTAGGGCGATCGCATCCAAAAACACTAGTGTCGGCAAATGACGCAGGCGAGTGTAAAGCAGCAGGGCGATCGCCCCAAATATAAACCCGCCAAAAATGTGAATGCCACCTTGCCATACTTGCACTATAGAAATGGGATTGGCCAAGTATTCCGTCAGATTCTCTGGAGGCGACTGGATAAAGACGTAGTATAGCCGTGCCCCAATTACTCCTGGAATCAATACCCAGAAAAGCATGTCCCAAAAGTCGTCGCTGTTTTGCCCCTGTCGCTCAACCTCTCGGCTGGCGATCGTTGCTCCTACAATCACGGCTGTTGCCATTAGTAGCCCATACCACCGTAGCGTCAGAGGGCCAAATTCGAACAGAATGGGATCAACGGGGGGAAACATAGTCATCCCTCATTCATTTTTTCCTTTTTTCTCTTCTTTCCTCTTCTGGGGTTGCCCTAGTTTTGGTTCAGCCCCTGCCAAGAGTCGTTGAATGTTAGCACGGTGGGTCATAAGAACATAGGCACCGCCTGCGATCGCCAGTAGCAGGTAGGGCAGAGGCTGTTGAAATAGCAGCATCAGCAAGGGCGCGGCGATCGCCGTCAAAATTGATCCCAGCGATACAATCCGCGTGAGTAACACAACCAAAATAAATACGGTAGCGGCGACCAAGCCAACCTGCCACGACAGCGCAAACAGCACGCCTAAGCCCGTCGCAGCAGATTTACCTCCCTTGAAACCAATCCAAATCGATTTGCTGTGAGCAAAAATTGCCAGTAACCCTGCTAGGGTAGCTACCCATGCTACCCAGAGGCTCAGAGCAACCGTTGGAGGAACAGTAGCCGCAATACTGGGGAGGCTATAGACCCATCGGGTGAGCGCGATCGCCACTACGCCCTTGAAGATATCTACCAGCAGCACAACAATCGCTGGCCCCCGTCCCAAAATTCGCAGTACGTTCGTGGCTCCGGTTGCTTTAGAGCCATATTGCCGAATATCAATGCCCTTTAAGATCCGTCCCGCCCAATAGCCGGTAGGGATGGAACCCAAAAGGTAAGCCGCGATCGCCACCAGTGCCAACACAACCCAAACATTCATGTCTATCCGTCACCTAGCTCACGACAGCACACCCTGAGTTTCGCACGGATTTGTCTACACGACTTTTTAAGCGTGGGGAGTAAACCTCTAACGTATATTGCTGAATCGTTCAGCTATACAGCAATGTACGATATAGCGGTTCCTGGTTCAGTGAAGTACAAGTTGATTTTTAAAAGCCTTATTCAGCAAGGGTTTTGCCGGGGTCTACTGTACCTCACCCGGCAAAGAACCGCTATACTACACGCATAGCGAGGCTCTTTTCACATGAAATTCCCGCCACGCAAGGCTTTCAGTTAAAAAAAGACTGCTGATACGAATCGGTCTTAGCAAAGCCAAGAACCGATTCGCACTAAAAACATTCGTGTAACGTTAGGCTCTAAAAAATTCCCCAATCGCCTGATTGGGGAATTTTTCAAACGCCTGATATTGTTTCTTGGCGATGCTTATAAATCAACCAATCGTACTAGATGGGAAGCGCTTGTAAGGCACCACATTTTCACCAAAATAGCGAACATACTCAGGGCTGTCTACAATCGCGTTCACAGCCGCTTTCAGGCCGCTGGTAGCCAGCAGGGTATCGTACTGACGAATTTCTGTCTGCGTAGCGGGCGCACGACCCAGCAAGTTGCGGAACAGGAATTCGATCGCCTTGGCTTGAGGATAGGGTGAATGGAACCGCTGACGATACGTCTCCGAACCAGCTAGCGTTTTGACAAACTCACGCACTGAGATCTCGCCATTTTGTAGCCTGCTTTCCAACTCGCTACAGCGGAACTCACCAGGGATCTCACCGCTAAGCACCTCCATTACCTGCACGTAGATCGCGTCGATTAGCGAGGCGGTTTCACTCACACCCATGCCAGGGTTGAGCCGAAAGATCCGAGCTGGTTTTCGCCGAGATGTTCCTACACCTATCTCGACCGATTGGCTTTCAGCGTCTGTCAAAAATGACCGACCCGCTTCGACAACCTGAGTCTTTGCAGCCTCTAACTGGCTAGATTTGGCAGCCAAATCGGCGATCGCCACACGGGTCAACGGCATATCGCCAGGAGCCATCGTCGGCTTCAGCGTATCAAAGCTCGGCACTACCAAATCTTTGTTTTGCTTGGTGAGTGTGTTGTAGAGCTTCTGCGTATTGGGGAAGTTGGCGGCTGGCAACGTCAAGTAGCGGTTGTAGGGCACTGTGTCTTCGCCAAAGGCTTGCCCATACTCGGCACTACCTAGCATTGAGCTAATAAAACCCTTCAGACCCTTCGTGGCAAGCAGTTGGTTGTATTTACGAATTTCAGCTTGATCTAACGGTGCCCGACCCAAGAAGTGTTTGGTGCCTAGCTCAATCACTTTCGTGTTGGGATAAGGCGTATAGAACTCCTTAATGTACAGACTAGAGGTGCCCAAGGCTTCAATAAACTCCTTCAAGTTAATCTCGCCATTGCCTAGCTTGCTTTCCAGCACCGAGAATTCATTCTGGACAATGTACGGAGCAATGTCACGTTCAAACACTTGCCGATAGGCCGCACCAATCAAAACCTTGAGTTGAGGTTTGTCAAAGGTGCCCGTGAGTTTGAATACCTTTGTCTGCTCCCGCTTCTTGCTGACACCTTGGTCAGAGCGGAACTGAATATCAGGCTGTGACCGACTCTCAGATACAGCTCCCAATGTGACAAAACGTGGCGCTTCCTCAACAGTTGGCTTCATCCCTTTATCGGTAATGCTGCCGACCCGGTTTGTCCGCAACGACAACCCACCAGGGGTCAGGTAGCGCTCATACGGCACCGTATCTTCGTTGAAGACTTCGTTGTACTCTGGGCTATCGAGGATAGCGTCTACAACAGCATAAAAGCCCTTTTTAGACGCAATGTCGAAGTACTTATTGATCTCTTGACGACCATAGGTAGGACGACCCAGGAGGCGACGGTGAATGTACTCGATCGCCTTGGTAACGTACAACGGTGTCCAGTACAAACTGCGGAACAAGTCCGATTTAGCCAACAGGCGGACAAACTCGCGTACGGTAATGTCGCCGTTTTCTAACTTGATCTCGGCAACTTTTTGGCGTTGCCCTTCATACACGTCACGCCCAATGACTTGTAGATAGATAGCCCGAATCAGCGACTGGGTTGTGCTTTCCGAATATTTAACGCTGATTCCTTTAGAGCCACTACCTTTTTTGGCAAAGGTGCCGGTGTAGCTAGGCTGCTGATCCATCTTGAACACCTTGGGTCCCAAAGAACCGGGTGCTACACCACGAGCTGCTGGGTTGCTGAGTTGGTTGTTGATACCAGCCCCCCGATTGATCAGGATGCGGCGGGTATCTTTGCCAAACGGAGCTGGGCTAGCGCTGGGGTTGCGGGTTGCCTTGGGGAAGATAGCTCCAAACTGGATTTCTAGTGGATCGTTGCCAGAACCGTATACGTGCTGGTCAGGTAGCGGCTGGTTGTACTTGGCAAAGGTGGTAATGAATTGAGGAATCTTGCGGAAGGGCGCACTGTATTTAAATAGGTCTTGCTGAGGCCCCCAGTTGCGACACTCTTGCGCTTCTTGGCCTAAACCTCGCAGATATGGAACAGTCTCTTCCCCAAAGTAGTCGGCATACTCTTTGGAATCGACCAGAGCATCGACCAAAGCGGACAAACCACCTTGAGAAACGATAGAGAAGTATTTTTGGACTTCTTCACGAGACGAGGGTCCCCGCCCTAAAATATGGCGAAATGCCAATTCCAAAGCGCGGCTGTTGATGTAAGGCTGGAAGAAGTTTTTACGATATAGCGGTGACTTAGCAAGGCGACGAATAAACTCCTTCATGGAGATCTCGCCGTTTTTCACCTTTGACTCTAGGTCAGAAATGCTGAGCGAGTAGGCACGGGTAATGTCGCGTTCAAACACCTGGCGGTAGGCGGCTTTGATCACATCTATCTTCTCTCCAGAAGATAGCCCTGGCTTCATCGCGTACTTGGGGCGACGCTCAGACGCATTGAAGTAAATTTGGGGCAGTTGTAAGCCTTGCAAATCTCCTGAGGGACGCTGGCGCACTTTTGTAGAAGGCGTAGGAGATACAAACTCATTAATCAACACCTCAAAGTATTGAGTCACGATTAGAGCAGCGTCAGCATCGTTACGAAAAACACTAAGCGCACCGGTTCGCATTTCTTGAAGGGCGACGATGGTAGCGTCTCCAGAGCAAGCGTTTTCGATGATTTCTCGCAAGCCGCGAACGTTAACGGAAATGATGTTGGGGTCGCCTGCCACAATTGCGTAGGTGACATAGCGTAAGAACCAGCTCAAATCCCGCAGGGACTTCTGCATATTGGCTGGGCCATAACGCGCTACGTTGATGGGGCGGAAGGCCGGCGGGGTTGGCCCGCTGCTAGGGGTGTTGAAAAAGGCCAGAACACCTTCAAACAATCCACCCGTGCCCGAAACGTAGGTCGCGGTGCCCAGTCTCATGGATTCTTTTGTATCGAGCGCGACACCGCCCATCCCCACCAAGACTGGAACGTCTTCTTCGACTGGCTTCTCAAGAAATGCCATGGGGGAGCCGCCCACAAAAATCCGGTTGGCGGCACGAGAAACAATTAATTCAGAACTTTGGGTCAACGCATCGGCGATCGCTAATCTCTTCAACCCCGAACTAAAAAAGCTAGAAAGTTCGCTTAATTCTCCCCGTCCCAAGAAGCGGTCTTGTTGCTCCGCTTGGGAAATTGTAGAGACGGGTAGGGTTTGATAAAGATTTGGGCGCGCAACAGAGCTTCCACCACTTGCCGTTACACTCATCGGATTTCAAAAGCTCCCTTTAATAACAACTGCCTCAGGGTATTGCATGGGACCTGTCCAGAAGAGCATTGGCATACATCTTTGTAGACCACTTGCTGCGAAACACCTGCATGGATGAAGCAGCTTGCCTCAGGGTGTCCCGATCGATGTCCTGGGGTCGCACAACTTAACTCTAAGATTAAAGCGTTCGGGTTCCATTACGGCGATTGTTAAAAAGCGTATCGGACTCCCTCCATAAGAGTGTCCCAAAAAAATCAACATCTGAGCGCACCTCTGGCTGAGAGACACGATAAGTTTTGTTGCGTTCCTGCAGGTTTCTCTATCGCAGCGAAGGCGAGTTTTGTTTGGCAGGCGATCGCCACTACCCCTTTGCTTCGCAAGCTCTGTAGACGTTTTTCTCAGCCCACGGTCTGCTTTGGAAGCAGGGTAAACCGAGCCAACAGCAGATTTTGGCTCACAATCACAACGCAACATATCTTAAATTTGCCTGAGATTGAATCGAATCCAACGTCTCCACCTGGGAGGCTCGACTAAGTAGAGAACCCCGTAAGATCCACAATTTTAGCTCCTGGTTTTATCACGAAAACTGCGTTAGACAGACTAGAGTAAACCCCGATCTGATGTGCTCACTTCGTTTCTGCTCAGCAGATTTTAGTCTTCTGAACTCAACATGTACGACCTCTCCTAATTTTCTATCTGTCCCGTTAAGTATTGTTACCTGTCGATGATATGATTTTGGTGATCATTTTTTGTCGTCAACAACCCGTCTGGGAACCATTACAACTTGTTTGTGAATACACCAGATTCCTCTCCTGAAACCTCATCTGTCGAAGCGACAGGCTCAGCAGAAGGCGAAACTACTGCACCGAGTCTACCGCCCGATCCAGATCCATCTATGCAGGAGTACTACCAACTCCAGCAGGATTTGTTTAAAGTGACGCTGCTAATGGCAGGAGTTATCTTTGGCTCGGCTTGGATTTTTTACTCCTTAAACATTGCTCTCAATTACCTGATTGGAGCGTGCACAGGTGTGGTTTACTTGAGGATGTTGGCTAGAAATGTCGAGCAGCTTGGTCGAGGAAAAGATCGGCTGGGTAATACCCGTCTGGTTCTTCTGATAGGGCTAATTCTGATAGCGTCCCGCTGGAATCAGCTACAGATTTTGCCTATCTTTTTGGGATTCCTTACCTACAAGGCTGCCGTTATCTTCTATATGCTGCGGACAACTATTCTTCCTAATTCGGGTTGAATTGCTATGTCCTAGCGTATCCCTAAACTATTCCGGGGAAACATTTTCGTATGGAAACGTTGATTCTGAACCTCTCCAATGCCTTCCCCCTCGCAGAGCTTGAAGTGGGTAAGCAATTTTATTGGGAGTTGGGAAGTCTGAAACTGCATGGGCAGGTGTTCCTGACCTCCTGGTTCGTGATTGGTCTCTTGGTTGTGGTGTCAGTTCTGGCAACTCGCAACATTCAGCGGATTCCTACGGGTACCCAAAATCTAATGGAATATGCTCTAGAGTTCATCCGCGATCTGGCTAAAAACCAGATTGGAGAGAAGGAGTATCGTCCCTGGGTTCCGTTTGTAGGCACTCTATTTTTGTTCATTTTTGTCAGTAACTGGTCAGGCGCACTCATTCCATGGAAGCTGATTAAGCTGCCGAACGGAGAGCTAACTGCTCCAACTAGCGACATCAATACAACGGTGGCGCTGGCGTTGCTGACATCTCTGGCATACTTCTACGCGGGATTTAGCAAAAAAGGGCTGGGTTATTTCGGCAATTATGTGCAGCCTGTCCCCTTCATGCTGCCATTCAAAATTATTGAAGATTTCACTAAGCCTCTCTCCCTTAGTTTCCGTTTGTTTGGAAACATCCTGGCAGATGAACTAGTGGTAGGGGTTTTGGTTCTCCTTGTGCCGTTGTTTGTGCCACTGCCTGTGATGGCTCTTGGTTTATTTACCAGCGCCATCCAAGCACTCATCTTCGCTACACTTGCAGCCGCCTACATTGGCGAGGCCATGGAGGATCATGGTGAAGGTCATGAGGAGCATTAGTGCCCTCAGTTGAGGTGTATTTACACTTCATGTATGTATAGCTCAGTTGTGGCTGCTTTAGTTAGTGGCAACTGTGGCTGATGTCTACTGGCGTAAACGCCACTTTTCAATGGATTAGTCGGGCTGAATTAATCCTTGCTTAAAGCTTATCTAGTTCTGTACTCAAGAGAAGGAAAATCATCATGGATCCATTAGTTGCTGCTGCTTCGGTTATCGCTGCTGCCTTGGCTGTTGGTCTGGCTGCCATCGGTCCTGGTATTGGTCAAGGAAATGCAGCGGGTCAAGCTGTGGAAGGGATTGCCCGCCAGCCCGAAGCAGAAGGCAAAATTCGCGGCACTCTACTGTTGAGCTTGGCGTTCATGGAAGCGCTAACCATTTACGGTTTGGTGGTGGCGCTGGTTTTATTGTTTGCTAACCCTTTTGCTTAAAATCTCCGATTGTTGAGGGTGTGGGCGATCGCCTGTACCCTTAGCAGATGGTTTCAGATTGATCTGTCACATTGCCGCTTGCTCTGTGCGGTTCGTGCTTAAGCCATCCGAACGATCTAAGCATTTAATTCTAACGTTTGACCCCATAGTTTGACCCCGTAATGAAAGGGGGCGACTGATTATGATGCATTGGACAATTTTGCTGGCTGAAGAGGGAGGCGGTCTGTTTGACCTGGATGCGACATTGCCGCTCATGGCGTTGCAGTTCATGGTACTGGTTGCTGTTTTGAATGCGACCTTTTACAAGCCGCTGGGAAAAGCATTGGACGACCGTGATAGTTACATCCGCACTAACCAGTCGGAGGCAAAAGAGCGGTTGGCGAAAGCGGAAGCGCTGGCGAAGCAATATGAGCAAGAAGCGGCGAATGTTCGTCGGCAGTCTTTGTCTATTATTGCTGCGGCTGAAGCAGACGCTCAGAAAATTGCATCTCAGAAAATTGCTGAGGCTCAACAGGAGGCGCAGTTACAGCGCGAACAGGCTCAGAAGGAATTAGACCTTGAGAAGCAAGAGGCCATGCGATCGCTTGAGCAGCAGGTCGATTCTCTCAGTCGTCAGATTTTGGATAAACTTTTGGCTGGCGTTCCCATAGGCTGAACAGTTGCCCAATCTGTTTTGACTTTAGCAAGCGAGTCGCTCATCACTAAAAGCCGATCAGGCATTATTACAGATGGAAATTGTAGGGACTTTATTAGCAATTGTCGCAGAGACCGGGGATCTGTCAGACGCTGCTGAAGAACGTGGTTTTGGTCTGGATTTCAATCTTCTAGATACCAACCTGATTAACCTCGTCATCATCATCGGTGTACTGATTTACTTCGGGCGTGGTTTTTTAGGTAAGACGCTGACCGAGCGACGCGATCGCATTGCAGCGGCTATTACCGAAGCTGAGACTCGGAAGAAAGAAGCGGCCTCAGTGCTGGCAAAGCAACAGCAAAACTTGGCTCAGGCTCAGACCGAAGCCAATCGCATCCGAAGCGAAGCTGAGGTGAGTGCGATCGCAGCGCGAGACGCAATCCTTGCCCAGGCAGAGCAAGATGTTGAGCGGATGAAAGCAGCGGCAGATCAAGACGTAGCCTCTCAACAGCAGCGTATTATGACCGAACTGCGCCAACGGGTTGCAGCCTTGGCAATGCAGCAGGTAGAAACTCGTCTCCGCTCAGACCTGGGTGAATCCGCCCAACAAACTCTGATCGATCGCGGTATTGCAACACTCGGAGGTTCTTGATGAACGACAGCCTGATGTCATCTGAAATTGCTGAACCCTATGCCCAGGCACTGATGTCGTTGGCACAGTCTGATAACCTAACTGATCGGTTTGGTGAAGACATCGGTGGGCTGCGACAATTGCTGAGAGATTCTGAAGATCTCAGAAAGGTATTGGCCAGTCCGCTGGTCAAAGCCGATGCCAAAAAAGCCATTCTTCGCCAATTGGTGGGTGAACAGGTGCATCCCACCACCTTAAATTTTTTATTGCTTCTAGTCGATCGGGGACGAATTTCATTTTTGGACAGTATTTGTAAGCAATATCAAGTTTTGTGGCGGAAGCTAAAGCAGGCTGTCTTGGCTGAGGTGACTTCTGCTGTAGAGCTAACCGATGCTCAAAAAGATGCTGTTCGCCAGAAAGTAATTTCCCTTCTGAGTGTCCGTGAAGTGGAACTAGAGACTCGTGTTGATCCCGACTTGATTGCCGGAGTGTTGATTAAAGTTGGGTCTCAAGTATTTGATACGAGCCTACGGGGGCAACTGCGCCGCATCGGTCTACGACTTGGTGGTAATTCTTAGGCACTCTATTTAGCTGTAATGCCTGTAACTGGTTAATTCCTCTTCTTCTGGAGACAAACGCAATGGTAGCAATCAGACCGGACGAAATTAGCAACATTATTCGCCAGCAAATTGAGCAGTATGACCAGGAGGTCAAGGTTTCTAACGTAGGCACCGTCCTGCAAGTTGGCGACGGTATCGCCCGCGTTTACGGACTGGAAAACGTGATGGCCAGCGAACTTTTGGAGTTCGAAGATGGCACAATCGGTCTGGCCTTGAACTTAGAAGAAGACAGCGTCGGCGTTGTGTTGATGGGCGAAGGGCGAAACATTCAAGAAGGTGGAACGGTCACCTCAACTGGTCGGGTTGCGTCGGTTCCAGTAGGCGATGCAATGATCGGTCGCGTAGTAGATGCTCTAGCGCGTCCGATTGATGGAAAAGGCGACATTGTTACTACTGAATCGCGGCTAATTGAATCGCCTGCACCAGGTATTGTGTCGCGCAAGTCGGTCTATGAGCCGATGCAAACCGGAATTACCGCAATTGATGCGATGATCCCTGTGGGTCGAGGACAGCGCGAATTAATCATTGGAGACCGCCAAACGGGTAAAACGGCGATCGCCCTAGACACCATCCTCAATCAGAAAGGGGAGAACGTAATCTGTGTGTACGTGGCGATCGGTCAAAAAGCCTCTACGGTAGCTCAAGTTACCGAAGTACTGCGGTCTCGCGGTGCATTAGACTACACCATCGTTGTAGCAGCTAGCGCTAGCGAACCAGCCCCTCTCCAGTTCTTGGCTCCCTACACGGGTGCCACTCTGGCAGAGTATTTCATGTACCAGGGCAAACACACCCTAGTAATTTACGACGATTTGTCTAAGCAAGCCCAGGCCTATCGCCAAATGTCTTTGCTGCTACGCCGTCCGCCTGGACGGGAAGCGTACCCTGGCGACGTGTTTTATCTACACTCTCGCTTGCTAGAACGTGCTGCTAAGCTCAGCCCCGAACTGGGCGAAGGCAGTATGACTGCGTTGCCAATTGTAGAAACCCAGGCCGGTGACGTGTCGGCCTACATTCCGACCAACGTGATTTCTATTACCGACGGTCAAATCTTCTTGTCTTCTGACCTGTTCAACTCCGGCTTGCGTCCTGCTGTAAACGCTGGTATCTCGGTATCTCGTGTGGGGTCAGCCGCTCAGACCAAGGCAATGAAGAAGGTGGCTGGGAAAGTGAAGCTAGAGTTAGCTCAATTTGCTGAACTAGAGGCCTTTACACAGTTTGCATCTGACCTAGACAAAGCCACTCAAGACCAACTGGCACGGGGTCAGCGTTTGCGTGAACTGCTCAAGCAGCCTCAATATTCTCCCCTGTCTGTAGGTGAGCAAGTTGCTTTGATCTACTCTGGCATCAACGGCTACATGGATGACATCGCAGTTGATCAGGTCACAGCGTTTACCAAGGGTTTGCGCGATTACTTGAAAAATAGTAAGCCTCAGTACCTTGAGATTATCAAGACTGGTAAGGCGTTGACTGATGAAGCCGAAACGCTTTTGAAAGAAGCGATCGCCGAGTACAAACAGTCCTTTTTGGCATCTGTGAAGTAAGAGCTTAGGAGTTAGGTGTCAGGAACTGGGACATGGCTTAACCAGTGGTTGCTGATGCCATATCCCTCCTGACTCCAACTCTGTTTCCTAACCCCTAATCCCTACTCTTTAACTCCTTGTTATGGCAAACCTCAAGCTCATTCGCGATCGAATTCAATCGGTCAAGAATACGAAAAAGATTACTGAGGCAATGCGTTTGGTTGCCTCTGCTAAAGTTCGACGCGCCCAAGAACAGGTTCTGGCCACTCGTCCTTTTGCTGATCGATTGGCTCAGGTACTTTACGGGCTGCAAGCGCGCCTCAAATCCGAGGATGTGGATTTACCGCTGCTGAAGGGGCGACCTGTTCAGACGGTTGGGTTGCTGGTAATTTCAGGCGATCGCGGCCTCTGCGGTGGGTACAACAGCAACATCATTAAACGGGCAGAACAGCGGGCAAACGAACTACGAGCCGAAGGATTAAACTATCGCTTTGTCCTGGTGGGGCGCAAGTCTATTCAGTATTTTCAGCGCCGTAATCAGCCTATTGATGCGACCTTTTCGGGGCTAGAGCAAATTCCCACTGCGGCTGAAGCCTCCAAAATTTCTGACGAGATCCTATCCTTGTTTTTGTCAGAAACAGTGGATCGAGTAGAGTTGGTTTACACCAAATTCGTCTCATTGGTTAGTTCTCGGCCTGTAACCCAAACGCTGCTTCCCCTTGATCCCCAGGGTTTAGAAAGCGCAGATGATGAAATTTTCCGGCTCACAAGTCGCTCTGGTGCGTTTGAAGTAGAACGGCAGAAGATTACTGGCGATCGCCCCCCCTTGCCCCAAGACATGATCTTTGAGCAAGACCCAGTGCAAATTTTGAATGCCCTGCTGCCGTTGTACCTAAACAATCAGCTCCTGCGCGCATTACAAGAATCTGCTGCTAGTGAACTCGCTGCTCGAATGACGGCAATGAACAACGCCAGTGAAAATGCCAGCGAATTGATCAAAACCCTGACCCGTACGTACAACAAAGCCCGTCAGTCTGCCATTACTCAAGAAATCTTAGAAGTGGTATCGGGTGCTAATGCGTTGAGGTAAACTCTAAGTCAAGCCTTGTAGAACTGGCAAGCAGAACTGGGAATACTAACCTATATTTGAAAAGTGTGCACAACACGCTTCTCAAATATAGGTTTTTATTTGAAATCAATAGCCTTCGTAAATTGGTAGTCCTAAACATAAGAGGTTTTCAGGTGGGCGGACTTCGCCCACCCATCTAAAAACCTCACATTAATACCACTATCCTAAGTTAAGTAGGTGGGCTTAATTAAATATAAGATTCTAAAACCCTGCGCCGCCCGCTGTGCGGGCGGCGCAGGGTTTTAGAATTTGGTTTTTATTTAGGTTGAACTACATTAATGCTTCTCAATTAGAAGTTAGCAGGATAGCTTCACTAGCCGTTGTCTAACCAAGAAACCCGGGCTACGCTTTAGAACCCCTACTCCGCAGGGATTCTAAAAGGCTATTTGTCCTAATCTTTGTGACGATGGCCATAAAAAGCTTACGAATAGTGAAAGCACTGCTATATGGCACCTTCACCCAAAAGGCTTGTTTCAACGTACGTGCTTAGCGACATACTAGACTAAATCTTTAATGCAGCAGTGCTTGCACCTTGCCTACGGGCTTGACAATATGGCTCTAGATAACAGCAGAATCCCAGAAAGTTCCTTCAAGGCAAGCTCAGGTACCATCTTGAAGAAACTGCCTCCCAAAGCAAAAGAATGGGTTGAGAGTTTGCCCTGGCATCAGCGCCGCTACATGCTATCACTCTGCCATTTAATGTGTGCGGCATCACCCGAAATGCAGGCCGAGTTTTTAGACGACTACACGGCGGATGGCTTAGTTTCAAGGAAGCTGGAAGACCGAGAAACCGAGCAGCGAGTCCGGGAGCATCTTAAAAATTTTGGGATTACTACTGAACTCAATGCCATGGTTTTGCGCCAGTACATTAGGCAGTTTTACATTCATACAGCTCAAGATGCGCGTCGGCAGCCCGATCTTTACCTAGAGTCTGCGCTACGGCTTGTATTTAGCACAGAGGAGCGTAACAACGTTTTTAACTACATTTTGGGGTTTGAATTGCTCAAAATGATGTTTCGCATGAGCTGGTTTCAGCATGAGAAGCTGTACCGTATTCAGCGCAATCAAGAGGAGTTTATCGTTAATTACGTCAAACCAATTCAGCATGCTCATCGGGTCAACGGCATTATTGTGCCCAAGGATGAAGGCGTTTTTTTCGCTAAACGAAATTATTTTGTGCAAGTGCCCGAACTTTCTGAAAAGAAACTGCTTGAATTAGTGATCGCTACCTTTACAACTGATGTTGCGACAAACTTTGGTTTTTCTACGATGCGCCATCCTAATGCGCTTACCTTTGACTATGATTACCTTTTGAATTCAGACCAAGACATGATCTTTGATATCAATACGGTCGAATAGATCG
>JBBQFG010000022.1:0-33313 GCA_038321765.1 Elainellales cyanobacterium | reverse complement strand
TGGGCGGCGGTGCGTTCGGCAGTTTCCCAAGTGGGGGGGGTGGTTTTAAGTTGGGCGTGGGCGCTGTCGCGGATTAGGTTGTGCTGTTGGATTAGGAGCTGTCCGGCCTGGATATCTTTTTCTTCGACCAGGTTGCGAGAGGTGAGGGTGTTGAGGGCGGCGTTGCGGTCTGAATCGGTTCCCTCCTCTAGCATTTGCAGGTAAAACGCTTCGGCGACGGGGCGACGGAAGACGGCGCTGCGCTGGAGCATTTGGCGGGGTAGGTCGGGGAGTTGTTGAATGGTTTGATTCACCCACTGACGTGCCCGTTGTTCTTGGCTTTGTCGCGGGGCGGCGGTTTGGGGTTGGCGCTGGCTGGTCTGTTGATGGCAATAGTAGTCGTCCCAATATTTGCCGATGCTGCCGCCAAATAGTCGGCTGCGGATGTCGCCTGCAATCATTTTGAGGATCAGCGGGTGGCCGTCAAAGTAGTTGGCAATGTGGCAGAGGCGATCGCGTTCGGTGTCGGTGGCGGGCGTAACGCTGTAGTTGCGGAACAGGTCGAGCCAGTGAGCGGCTTCTAGACCGCGTAGGGGATACTCGTACCAAAGCTGGTCGTAGCGGTAGAGGCGATCGACCAGGTCGGCAGGGAGCGATTGAGAGGTAAGAACCAGGCGGGTCTGATTGCGGGGGGAGTTGAGCAGTTGCACAAAGCACTCAACCCAGGCGGCATCGGCAAAGTGATAGGAGCCATCGTCGGATTGGTGCAGCAAATATTCCAGCGAGTCGAGCTGGAGCCAGTGGGGGCGTTGTTCTAAGGTTTTGATCAGGTAGGGCAGGATTTGCTCGTCGGGCAACTGTTGGGCGGTGTCGTCGCCCATGGCTTGCAAAATGGCGATCGCGCCACGGGTGAAGTCGGTGGAAATTGTCCCCACGTCGAAGGCGATACGGCGGTAGGGTAAGGGGGTGTCGCTGGCCGCAAGGGAATCGGCCGCTAGCTTTTCGGCCAGGGCGGTTTTGCCAATGCCCGTCATGCCGTGCAAAATCAGCAAACGAGCGCCACTGTGCAGCGCGTCGGTGAGTTGGCCTGTCGCCTTCTCGCGGCCTGTCCAGGTGTCGGGTCTATAGGTCGAGAAATGGGGCAGGGTGGCAGCGGGGGCGGTGCCGGGGAAGGCTGAGGGCGTGGGAATGGTGTGTTGGATCGCAGTGGGAGCGCCGGGGAAGGTGGGTTTTTGGGCAGGTTTGGCGCGATCGCGCATCATCGCCAACACTGCCTGTTGAGCATCGGCTTCCGACAGCCCCACCAGGTCAACATAAACGAGCGGACTCAACATCCCATCGGGTTGGCAGTCTGCTACGCGGATGGGGATGAGGTTGCGTGCCAGCGATTGGGGATCGTTGGCAAAGGCCGCCGCCCATTCTGGCTGGGTGTAGGCCGACTTTAGGTAAGCATCGGACAAGACTGCAATTGTCTTGGATGTTCCTGCTGCTGCCCGCTGCATATCCAACACAAAGTTGCCACCAGGGCGAAAATCCCACGCCTGAATTAGCACAGAGTAGCCCGCTTCTTCTAGCGTCCAGGCAATCCATTCTGCCCAGACTTTGTCGGCTCGGTTATAGCTAACAAAAAAATCCTTCAGGTCGGTGGCTGGCATGATGATAGCGGCAATGGGGGCGGGGGCAATTCTTTACCAAACCGTCAGCGCTGATGACGGTCTGCAAACCAGCACGGTGTTGCCATCAGTATAGCCAACGCAACGCTGGCAAAGGAAAAACGGGCGATCGCATTCTCCTACCCAATCAACGGGCGATCGCACCAAATATCCGGAGGGCGGGTTGTTGTAGGGGCGGGCTATAGGGATAACGGATCGGCGAAACCCGCCCCTACCGAACCCGCCCTCCGTTGCAGTCGGTTGCAATTGAGGCGATCGCACTCTCCCACCCAATCAACGGGCGATCGCACCAAATATCCGGAGGGCGGGTTATTGTAGGGGCGGGTTTTAGGGACAATTTATCGGCAAAACCCGCCCCTACCAAACCCGCCCTTTATTGCAGTCGGTTGAATAATGTTGAGGATGGAAGGCGATCGCCGTTCGCACGAAATGTAAATTATTGGACGGGCACGAAATCTTTTAATGGTGATAGAGTTATCAACTTTTCAACCTAATGAATCAAAAGGAATAGCGATCGAGAAAACGACCACCTAAGGCTCACAAGATAAGCAATTGGTAATTAGAAAGTTAAGTTAGTCAACGATAGAAAACCCTCTAAAAATCAGGCTTGTTTTCCTTCGTTTAAAAGTCAGAAAACCCTTGCTGATAGGTCTTTTCACCGGATTCTAGGGCTATTTTTGCTCGACTCTTTACTTTGTTGTTCTATCTCTTCAGCATGAGAGCAAGGAGCCAACAGGTTCTAGCTGAGGGTTGATTTAGCTTCAATAACAACTCGTTATTGTTTAGTGGTGTACTGACAGACCAAGCCTGATTGATTTTTCAAGCGAAGGCTGTTGGCAAACAATTCACAAAGCTGCTCAAAACGAACATTCTAGAGAGGAAACAACCATGAAATTTTCCAATGCCATTAAGTTGGTTAGCGCTGGCGCACTATCTTTGAGCCTTAGCACACTGCCTATGATTCAAAGTGCTTCCGCTCAAGATGCAACGGGTACAACAGGCACAGCAGACACGACTCCTACAGCAGACGTTGATTCTAATGATGGGTTTGATTGGGGTTGGCTGGGTCTGCTCGGTCTAGCCGGGTTAGCTGGTTTGGGTGGTAAAAAGCGTGATGATGACGCTGTTCGTTACCGCGAACCCGAAACAACCCGCACTGGTACTGGCTACCGCGAATAATTATTCTGGTTTATCGTATTGCAGGTGGTTGATGCCATCTTAGGGGCGAGTAGCCCCTTTTTTGTTGGAGATTTTAGTAAGTAGTTCAACCTAAATAAAAACCAAATCCTAAAAGTCTGTGCCGCCCGCTGTGCGGGCGGCACAGACTTTTAGGATTTTATGTTTAATTACGCCCATCTACTTATTATGCGACGTGCAACTAGAAGTATGAAGTCCCAAGCTTCTCGTCGAGCAGGCATTTTTTGATACACAAAATCAGCAACATCAAACGACGTTCTAGGTTCAACGCCCGACTCACTGGCTGCGATCGCTGCTCTTGATAAAATGCAGTTACTCTAATTGCAGTTAAGAAATTTGCAGTCAAGAAATTTGCAGTTAAGAAATTTGCAGTTAAGAGATAGTTCGTTGTGACCTTTACCCCTTTAACTCTCACTATCCCACCCACCTCTACCTCAGAAGCAGCCGCAGCGATCGCCCAGCTAACCGCTCACAAAGCAGCCTGGACTCAGGTCAGCACGGGCGATCGCATCACCTATCTAAATCGGTGTATTGCAAATGTGATGGCGATCGCTGAATCGTGGGCTATGGCAGCTTGCTGCGCCAAGGGAATTGATCCGACTGCCTCGTTAGCGGGAGAAGAGTGGCTTTTGGGACCTGTTCCCGTGTTGATGAACCTGCGGCTGTTGATGAATGCCTTGGCAGCAAATGGGCAACCAAAGCCCGTCTCTATTTCGACCCGTGCCGATGGCCAGCAGGTCGTGCGCGTGTTTCCCGCTGGTGTGATGGAGCGGTTGTTGTGGTTGGGGTTTCGGGGCGACCTGTGGCTAAAGCCGGGACAGCCCGCCAGTCAGGGCAAGATTTACCGAGAGCTGGGAGGGGCCGGTGGTCTGGCGTTGGTTTTGGGAGCAGGCAACGTGTCGGCGATCGCCCCAATGGACGTACTGCAAAAACTGTTTGCCGAAAACCAGGTCGTGTTGCTGAAGATGAATCCGGTCAACGAGTATATGGGGCATTTTTTGGAGCAGGCACTGCAACCACTGATTGCTGATGGATTTTTGGCGATCGCCTATGGCGGATCTGACTTGGGCAGCTACCTTTGTCAGCATTCCGCCATTGATAGCGTTCATATTACCGGGTCGCACCACACCCACGATACGATCGTTTGGGGCAACACAGCCGACGAGTGTGCCCAGCGTCGAGCCGCCCGCGATCCCTTACTCAAAAAGCCAATTACCTCTGAACTGGGCTGTGTTACACCCATTTTGGTAGTGCCGGGTCGCTGGTCAAACTCTGACATTCAATTTCAGGCACGGCAGGTCGCCAGTATGGTAGCTCACAACGCCAGCTTTAACTGCGCTGCCGGGAAGGTGCTGGTAGTAGCCAGTGGCTGGGCACAGCGTCAGGAATTTCTGGATGCTGTCCATGCAGAATTGGCTAAAATTCCTGCCCGACGTGCCTACTACCCTGGTGCTCAGCAGCGCTATCAGGCGTTTTTGCAACACTACCCGCAGGCTGTAGCGCTGACCCCACGGACTTCTAGCGCCGACGACATCGTGCCGTGGACGGTGATTCCCAATGTGTCCGCAGGCGCTAATGAATACGCGCTGACAACCGAGGCGTTCTGTGGGGTATTGGCAGAGGTGACCCTAGATGCCTCAGATGCCGCCGCGTTTTTGGAGACAGCGGTGGAGTTTGCTAACGAAACGCTGTGGGGCAACCTGTCTTGCACTGTGCTGGTGCATCCAGCCACCCAGCGGCAGTATGCCTCAGACTTTGAGCAGGCGATCGCCCGTCTGCGCTACGGCAGCATTGGCGTTAATCTTTGGGCGGGGGTAAACTTCTCGCTTAGCAGTTTGTCGTGGGGGGCGTTTCCAGGCAATTCCCTGGAGGATATTGGCTCAGGCTGTGGCAGTGTCCACAACGCGTACCTGTTTGACCATCCCCAGAAATCGGTTGTCTACGCTCCGTTTCGCATTTTCCCTACGCCTGCTTGGTTCGCCAATCACAAAAATCTACTAAATCTCGCTCGCAGCCTGACTCAGCTACAGGGAAAACCCACCGTGAGAAATTTCTTAAACGTCTTGCTGGAAGCAGTGAAGGGATGATACCTAACGGCAACCTAACAGGAACTAGGACTCAACGGCGGAAGTTTGCCTACATTTGAACAAGGGGCTTAAGCCCCTTGTCTGGGGAGCCTGTAACAGTAGTTACACTTCCGCCGCCGAGTACTAGGGGGCGCATCCTAGTGTGGGTGTTCTGGGTGTTTTAACCGAAAGCTAGCGACGTAGATTCCCGTAATCAGTAGCCAGTTGACGACGTTAACACGGGCATCGAAAAAGGTAATGTCAAATAGTGCAAAGCCAACGCACCCCAAAAAACCTAGCAAGTAGCCCAGCAGAATTGCATTACTGTATACCTCAAGTTGCTGCGATCGCCACAGCCTCACTCCCGCAAAACAGATGTAGCCGATTAACAGCGTCAGCATAATCGTGACCAGAATGCCAGCTTCAGAGGACAGCAGCAGCCACAGGTTGTGAGGATGAGAAATGGTGCGAAACCGAGGCAAATTCTGCAAATCGGGCGAGAGATAGGCTTTGTAGAGAAATTTGTAATTGCCCAGCCCCCAGCCCAACCAGGGGCGCTCTTGGCTCATCCGCAGGGCAATAGACCAGATGGTAGATCGGGGGTCGTTTGTCCAGCTTTGGGCGATCAGAGTGCGTCCGCCAATGCCCAGCCAAGCTGCACTGCCTACGACAGCCAGTATCCCGGTTAGACTGCCGATTAGCAGCGCTCGGTTGAATTTAACGTACAGGCTAAATAGCAGCAGTTGAACCACGGCCAACATCCAAGCGTTGCGCGAACCAGAGCAGAAAATTCCCACGAGGTTGAGAAAGGTGGCGATATAGATGAGGCGAGTAACCACAGGGCGTTGGCTTGCCTGTGCAGAGCGCGTATCGCCTCCCGCCCTTTTACCCTCCCCAGCCCCGGTAGTTTCACCATCAGCCCTGGCACCAGATGCACCTGCCAGCGTTAGCCCCAGCCCTAGACCAAATACCACCACGAGATAGCTGGCCATCGCGTTGGGATGGTCAAACGTGACCATTGCCCTGCCCTTATGGGGTGCGGCTCGAATCCATTCAATTAGGGAAATTTGCTGGAGTGACTGGGGCAGTCGCGGCGATTTGAGCAGATATTCGCCTGCGCTGATGACGTTGAGTGGTATCGCACCGATGACTAGGGCGATCGCCACCCGCTCTAGCCGAGCCAGACTGTCCATGACATAGGGCAGCATGGAAAAAAATAAAAAGTACGGTAAAAAATTGGCGAGTTGCAAAAACGCTTCGCCGCGATGTTCGGCAAAACAAGCGCTTAAAATCATTAATCCACTGACCAACAGCAGCCCGTTGCGCGTTAGTAGATCTAGGGCTGGCTGGCGGAACCGCACCAGCAGCGACACCAACACCACAAACAGACCTAGCATCCCCACGTAAGATCCATAGGGAAGCACCACAAGGCTCAATTGAAATAACTTGCGAGAAACCAGCGTGGGCTGCTTCAACTCATTCTGCTCTAAAGCCTCTACCGGGTTCACAGTCTTCTTAGTAGGCTCCTTCACCCGATATCACCACCCATACCGTCCGGATCAAAATGTAGAGGTCGAGCCAGACCGACCAGTTCCGCACATAGTAAGCATCTAGATTAACCCGCTCTTCGTAGGGTAAGTTGTTTCGTCCCGACACTTGCCACAGCCCCGTTAGACCCGGTGTTACTTTAGTGTACAGGCCAAATTTTTCGCCGTAGCGCTGAATCTCTTCGTCCACAATGGGTCGAGGCCCTACCAGGCTCATTTCGCCGCGCAAGATATTCCACAACTGCGGCAGCTCATCCAGGCTCGTCTGTCGCAGAAATCTCCCTACGCGAGTAATTCGCGGATCGTTGCGAAGCTTTTGGTCACGCTCCCAGGACTCTCGCAGTTCTGGATGGGTCGTCAGATAGTTTTCTAGGGCGCGATCGGCGTGTTGAACCATCGAGCGAAATTTCCACGCCTTAAACGATTCGCCGTTTTGCCCAATCCGAATCTGCCCGTAAAGAATTGGCCCCGGTGAATCGATCCGAATCAGTAGCGCGATTAGGATAATGAAAGGTAGCACCAGCAGCCCACCCATCAGAGTGGTAAGCCGATCAATCAAAAATTTTGCTAGCCGAGGCCCCGGTAATAGTAGCTGTTGGCGCACTTCTAGTCCCAAAATACCGCCCATGTCTTTGGCCTCGACCCAAAGGCTAGAGAAGCCGAACAGATCGGGGATAATTAGCAAATGGGCAAAGGTTTGACCGTATTGCTCCAAAATTTGCAGGAGGCGATCGCGTGACACCCCCGGCATTGCCACAATGGCATAGGGAATTTTGCGCGCTTTTGCCAGCACTGGGGCTAACTCTACGCCACCCAGCACGGGTACATTGTGTAGAGCACCGTGCTTATCGGGATTGTCGTCTAACACTACGACAGGTTTCAGGCCAATTCGAGGGCGCTGTTGCAGCGTGCGAACCACCATCTCTCCCGTCTTGCCCGCTCCCAATACCATTACTGGGTATCCCCACCACCGTCTCTGAGCAAACAAATGTCGAGTTAAGGTACGCCCAGCCAGTACTAATCCAATGGAAAGCAGCCAAGCCACTAAAAAAATGCCTCTGGAGTAGACTTCCCCATCACGGCGCAGAAAGACAGTTGATCCCAGGACAAAATAAACCAGGCTAGTAGAAACCGTTACCCAACGCAGTTCATCGACCGGGCTAATCGCTACGCCGGGGTACAATCCCACTGCCGAGTATGCCACGATAAACAAACCCATGAGTGGCAGCAGTTGCCAGTACAACGGGAGCTGAAACTGTCCATCGAGTACAAATCGAACATAGACGCTGATCAGTACCGCCACTCCCAGCCCGATCAAATCTGAGCCGACCATTAAGGCAAAGGTCGGAAAGGTGCGTGTAGAAACACTTAGCGCTGTAATAGCAGGGCGTAACGTGCGGTTAAGTTGCATTAGCAATCCATGACTCCTCACGCTAATACTTTAGGCGATCGTCTGCCTAAATTCTGCGTATTTCTGCTCAATTAACTGAGAAAACTCTCGTTGAAACCGCTCAGAGCTGAACCGCTCAGCATTTTGGCGAATTTCGTAGGGACTAGCAAGACAAGCGCCTGTAGCAAACGTGCCTACCGCCTCCACTAAGCTCTCTACAGTCTGTTTGGAAAATAACAGCCCAGTTTTGCCAGGAATCACCGTCTCGACTGCCCCGCCTCTACCGTAGGCAATAACGGGTGCTCCAGCGGCTTGAGCCTCGACTATGGCAATGCCAAAATCTTCCTCAGCAGGGTATACAAATGCCTTGCAGCGCTGCATGTGGTCTATGACGACGGCATCGGGTTGCCGACCTAAAAGTTGCACCGTGGCACCTGCCAGCGGCTTGACCCGCTCAAACTCTGACCCGTCGCCGATGACTACCAGCGGCAGACCCAACTGCGAAAACGCCGTTACGGCTAAATCAACCCGTTTGTAAGGCACAAAGCGCGACAGCAGTAAGTAAAAATCGTCTCGTGGCTGATCGGGATGGAACCGCTCTACCGCTACGGGTGGGTAGATGACATCGGCGTGTCGTCGGTAGGTCTTCCAGATGCGGCGAGCAACAAATCGAGAATTGGCGATAAAGTGATCAACTCGGTTGGCAGTGGCCAGATCCCACAGGCGCAGGTAATGGAGGATGGACTGAGCGGCGATCGCCCCCAATCCTCGGCTTAGCCCTCCTTCTTTGAGATACTGTTGCTGCATTTCCCAGGCATATCGAATTGGCGTGTGTACATAGCTGATGTGGAGCTGATCGGCTCGTGTAATCACTCCTTTCGCTACCGCATGGTTACTGGACAGAATCAGGTCGTACTCAGACAGGTCAAATTGCTCGATCGCCAGCGGCATTAATGGTAGGTATTGGCGAAAGTGGTTTTTGGCAAACGGTAACTGTTGCAAAAACGACGTGTGTACTGGGCGATTCTGGATAAAGAACCGCAGGTCTGCTGCCAAAAAATCGACCAAACTATACAAATCCGCTGTGGGAAAGATCTGTAAAATCTGTTCACAGACCCGTTCAGAACCCGCATAGGTTACCAGCCACTCATGCACCACGGCAGTCTTCATAGGGGTACTATCCGGGTTGGTAATTGAAAGAACCGGAAGAGTCTGCTGTAGAGTTCCAAGAGTTCCACAAAGGATGAATCTGCCCGAAATGCCTGTGACGACTGAACTTCGCAGTTGTAAACTCTTCTGTCAACTGTTGCTGAGTGTCTGAAATTCTTAGAGCCTGAACCATTTTGTTTGAGAGCCTTAATCTATATCTATAGCTTCAGCCAGTCATCTTAGGACAAGGGGCTTAAGCCCCTTGTTGGCTGACGTGCTAACCTGCGTCCTAACGTTTGTGGCGACGGCTATACTTTATAAGTGATTTTACTGAGCGTGATTGTGTAACCGTTTAGGACGATTTCCTAAATAGCTTGATTTGAGAAGTCTGGGTCGGCGTACCGGAGAAAACGTCAAAACCTAGTCGTAGTCGGTGCTCTGGAAATTTGTCGAGGCGATCGCCCCCTCCCTACCTTTGCCAGATATTTTGCATCGTGCCAGAGTAGAGTATCATCATGCTTTGAAGTTATGATGGCCGTGTGGTGTGGGAAGAACTGGGAGACGCTACAAGAATTATGAAACGACTGAAGGACTTCTCATATCACAGGAATTTAGAAAACTATAGGGATCTACTGCTAGTTCTGCTGCAAAAAGAAGTCAAGGTTCGCTATAAAAGCAAAGTGCTTGGCTACGTGTGGTCTATTGCTAGCCCACTTGCCTTTGCGTTTGTTTATTACATTGCGTTTAGTGGCATAATGCGCGTTCGAGTTGAGGGATACCCTTTAATTCTGATGTCCGGTCTATTTCCTTGGCAGTGGTTTGGCAACTCTATAGGCTCGTCACCCAAGCTGTTTCTTAACAATTCAAACATCATTAAAAAGGTTAACTTTCCCAGGAACATCATACCGCTCGCAACAGTGTTGAATCACATGATTCACTTTGCGCTTTCGTTGCCCGTGATCGTGTTGTTTATGGTGATTTATCACAAGCCTGTCTCAATTGCATGGCTGTATGGAATGCCAATGATGATGCTGATACAGCTTGTGACAGTTTACGGCATTGGTCTGATTCTGGCGTCTCTCAACTTATTTCTGCGGGATATTGAGCGGCTCACTCAAATTGTGATGACGTTTGCATTCTATTTCACGCCTATCATTTTCACGCTGGATATGATTCCAGAGGAATATCGTTATTTAATCCCATTTAATCCCGCCGCCCCCCTGATGATTAATTGGCGACATTTAATTCTGGATGGCACAGTCGATTTTTATTACCTTGGGATTAGTGTTGCTTACGCGATCGCCTTTTTAATCTTGGGTACGGCGGTCTATAAAAAGCTCTCCTGGAAGTTTGCAGAAGTAGTATGAGAGAGTCTGTTGTTACGTTCCAAAACGTCCATAAGTCTTACCCGATTTACCATCACGTCCGGGGCGTTAAGAACTTCTTATTTGATTTTCCTCGCAATTTGGCCAAGATTAAAAATCAGCAATACGAGGCACTGCGAGATATTAACTTTGAGGTTTATCGAGGTGAAAAGTTTGGCATTATTGGGCACAACGGCGCTGGCAAAAGTACTACGCTGGGCTTAATCGCTGGAGTGTTGAAGCCGAACAAGGGTCGCGTGATTGTGCGCGGTAGGATATCACCGCTCTTGTCATTGGGAGCTGGGTTTCATCCCGAATTGAGCGGCAAAGAAAATATCATCTTGAATGGCGTGCTGATGGGGCTAACTCGGCGCGAAGTGCGGCAAAAAATGGATGAAATTATTGAATTTGCTGAGTTGGATGATTTTATTGATCAGCAAATTCGAGTCTATTCATCGGGGATGGTGGCGCGATTAGGCTTTTCGGTGGTGGCTCATCTTGACCCAGAGATTCTACTAATTGATGAAGTCTTGGGGGTTGGCGATATCCGGTTTCAGCGCAAGTGTTTGAAAAAGATGGCGGAGTTTAAGGGCAGTGATATTACGATGATTTTGGTGTCTCATTCATTGCCCAGCGTTGTCAATCTGTGCGATCGCGCGTTGTGGATTGAAAATCATGCTGTCCAAATGATTGGTGACCCCATGGAAGTTGCTGAACGCTATTGTCAAGCGGCGGGGATAGAAATGGATTTGCGAACAAAGAGACCTGTGCTTAATGCAGAGGTCACGAATGTCATGTTCTGATCTTCGACTCATTCGACAACGATGTACTTTGCTGTATGCTTATTGCACAAAATATGACCTGATTCAGGTACAGTACCAGTTACACACACTTGGTTACAGCTCCACTTGACAGCCATTGACGTGACCGACATGGGGTTAGTTGCTCCAAGGTTGCTAAACCAGGTGAAGGACGAAACGATTCATTTAGATATGAGAAACTTTCCGACTCAATATAATCTGAAGCCCGAAGATACGCTGTATTTCTGCCACATTCCTAAAACGGCAGGTATGACCTTCAGAACAATTTTGGAAGACTACTTCCAATGTGACGACATTTGCCCAGCCACATTGACCGCCCACATTGCTGATTATTCAAAGGCAGATCTTCAGCGCTACCGCTTATTTCGCGGCCATTTGGGCTACGTCAATATCCCTGAATTGCTAGATGGCAAAGACTTGGTAAATGTGACCGTGCTGCGAGAGCCGGTTTCGCGAGTAATTTCACACTACGACTACATCCGCCGCACTCCCGGAGACCCACACCATGACATGGTGCGGAATATGAGTCTGGAAGAATACTCTCTCAGTAAAGGAGCCGGAAAGCTGGGTCGCAACGTGCAAACGTATCATGTAGCCCGTTTGCTTCAGTACGACCTCACTGGCTTAACCCGTCGAAAAATTCTGAACCTGGCTAAGCAAAGTATTGATAAATTTGCTTTTGCCGGTATTTTGGAGCGGTTTCAAGATTCGCTGTTTTTGCTGTCTTACATTTTTGGCTGGAAACCCATCATCAACAGTCGTAAAGAGAACGTCGCTAAATCCAGAAAGACGTTGGATGAACTTCCTGCCGATACCTTAGAACTGCTGAAATCCCATAGTTGGATTGACCAAGAACTCTACCGTTATGCAAAAGCGATCTTTGAAGACCGTTTTAACCAAATGGTGCAGGATTTATTAAACAAATACGGTACCGACGAGCAGCGTGCTACCTATGCTGTGTCAGGACAACACCCTGACCAAGATGCTCTCCAACAGCTTTTAGAACATCATTCAGAGCAGCGCTTCAAAGAGCTACAGTATCCTCCTGCTGAAGCAGTTGAGTATAACTTTTGTGAGCCGCTGCGAGGTTTGGGGTGGCAGCGGCGGGAATGCGCTGCAGACGATTTGGCGCATCGCTGGATGGGACCTGTGACCACCGCTACGCTTGATCTCCCAATTGCGATACGTCCTGTAACGGCTACTCCAGTAGCTGATTTGGCCGATATGACGATTCCTGAGACAGTGATTCCTGAGACGGTGATTCCTGAGACTATAGTCCCTGATGTCACAGATTCTGACGCGATCGCTTTATCTACTGCTCCAGGCTCCCTGGTTCCCAACTCTCGCGATGACTATCTGGTAGAGTTCCAGGTGCCGCATCTCTGGGCTGTGGCTCCCGACATTTTGGAGAGCTTAACGCTACAGGTGAACAGCCACCCCATTCCACTAATCACTCTCCACAGTACAGACGCGCTGCGGATCTATCAGGGACGAGTACCTCACAATTGTTTGGGAGGCGATCGCTACTTTACTCAGCTAGCTTTTCAAGTGAACCGAACAGCAGTTTGTAAAAACGCCAATCCTCTTAGCAAAGACACCCGCCTAGTTGGGGTTGCTCTCAATTATGTACAAGTATTCCCCAGCGCCTTAGAAGCTCAAAAGAGTTTCTTACGCCTGTTTGTGAATGAGCAATCGAAGGTGGCGGCTGCCTTTGTCAGTAACCATCTAGAGCCGCAAGAGCGGGTCGTAGCGCCTCTAATGTTTAAGGTGCTTCTGCCGGCTGCGATTGACACCTACGATACGTTTCTTGGAAGCCACGAGTCGCTGCAATGGGTCATTCTTCACAAGGGCATTAAGCAACAGATGGAAGCGTTGCTATGGAAATTAGCGCAACAGGGCTTTAAGCCCGTATTTGCAGACGATGTGTTTGTAGTATTTGTCCAAAATCGCAACGATCTGTCAGGAATTTCCTATCTCTCTCCTCATGTGCGGCATTTGTACTTGGGACGCTACGCCCATCAAGTGCGCTACTTTTTTACATCTATTTACGAAGAGCGAATCAGGCCGCTCTATACCAAGTATGTAGAACGCCAGAAAAAACAGCGGAAGATTGCCAAGTTTCGCAAAGCTAAAAAACAAGAAATGTTTTAGGAATAAAAAATAACCGGTAGGTAGGTGGGCTTAATTAAATATAAGATTCTAAAACTCTGCGCCGCCCGCTGTGCGGGCGGCGCAGAGTTTTAGAATTTGGTTTTTGTTTAGGTTAAACTACCCACTAATCTACCAATCCCAAGACGGGAACTACTTCAGTAGTGTGAGGCTGAGGCGCTAGAAACCCAGTTGCATAAATCTTTGGATTAGCTTGCGAAATTTGTGTGTAAGATTCGCGCACCTGAGCATTCACCGCAACTGTTTTAGCATCGTATAATTGCGTTGCTAATTTGGGATAGAAGCCAATCCCAACGACCAGCGCCAAGAAGCAGGCAGCAATGAACACTTCCCTGGGGTTAGCGTCATCAAAAACCGCATCGGCAGGCAATATGCAGTTTGTCCCAAAACAGACGGCTAATTGATTGCCCCGATTGGTCTCAACAGTGGCTTCTTCCAGTTCACAGTTCGGTGCACTTCCAGAATTGTAAAAGACTTGACGGAGCATCGAGAGTAGATAAATTGGTGTCAGAATCAACCCTACTGCCGATAGAAAAATAGTGACCATGCGAAACAGTGAACTGTAGCTGTCACTTGTTGCTAGTCCCACAAATACTGAAAGCTCACTGGGGAAACCACTCATCCCAGGCAGTGCTAACGATGCCATCGCAGCCACAGTGAACAGCGCAAATACCTTAGGCATGACTTGCCCTAGTCCACCCATTTCAGTCATTGCCATGGTGTGAGTGCGATCGTAGGTTACACCCGCCAAGAAAAATAATACGGCTGCAATTAACCCGTGCGAAATCATTTGCAGCAGCGCTCCACTAATTCCCAAATCGGTGAAGGATGCAATGCCTAGTAGTACAAACCCCATGTGGGAAATAGACGAATATGCTAGGCGACGCTTCATATTCGTTTGAGCAAAGGAGTTAAATGCACCGTAAACAATATTGACTACCCCCAATACTGCTAGCACCGGAGCAAAATACACATGGGCATTAGGCAACAGTTCCAGATTCATTCGAATCAACCCGTAACCACCCATTTTTAACAACACCCCCGCTAACACCATTGAGACAGGGGCAGATGCCTCGCCATGAGCGTCGGGCAACCAGGTATGGAATGGGAAAATTGCTAGCTTAACTCCAAAGGCAACTAGTAAACCGGCATAGAGCACCAGCTCTAATCCCAGGGGGTAATTTTTCAGACTCAAGTCTGCCAGGTCAAACGTAATGGTGTCGCCATAGAAGGCCATTGCCAACCCTGCCACCAGAATGAAAATAGACGCTGCTGCGGTATAGATTAAAAACTTGGTAGCGGCGTAGCGACGACGTTGACCGCCCCAAATGCAAACCAGCAGATATACGGGAACTAGCTCGACTTCCCACATGATGAACAGCAGCAACACGTCTTGGGCCACGAACACGCCTATCTGCGCGGCATAAAGTACCAACATCAGAGCACAAAAAAGGCGGGGACGCTTGTCGACCCGCCATGCGGCAAAGATTGAGAGGGTTGTGACTAGGCCAGCAAGTAATACTAGTGGAGCTGATAAGCCATCGACCGAGACTGACCAGTTCAAGCCTAGCTGTGGCACCCAGGCATACTTTTCCACGAGCTGAAACGTTGAACTGCTGGAATCGTAATGCGTCCAAAAGGTATAGCACATCAACAGAAAATCTGCAAAACCTACACCTAGAGCAAACCAGCGCACACGCTCACCATTTTTGTCGGGTAACAAGGGAATGATGAGAGCTGCCACCAAGGGCAGTAGGACAATTACGGTCAGCCAAGGAAATCGATCGCCCATCATAGCAGTAAGAATAAATACTTATTTGAGGATGATGTCATCGTACTAAATTTTGTATAGTTTTGCATATAATTATTTGTCTCAGATAGTTGTGAGGAAATCTTGAAGCATTGCTTAGTCCAGAGCATAGTCCCCCAAAACGTCCTTTTTATCAACTGGCTGGCTCCGGCTATACCGTAATTTTCAATTGCCCAAAGCTCGGTTATTTCTATGAAAACCGCGCTCAGCTTTGACAAAAATAACTGTGCAACTGTGGCTTAATCAAACTGTGGCTCAATCAACTAGAAATGGCTGTAGAACAAACGGCATGGGGACAGAAGCGCATTGCATACACCTCTATCCCCATGCCGTTTGTCTGGCACATCTATTTGTCTGGCGCATCTATAGCTGTCGCCACAAAGGTTAGGACACTGGGATCAAAGGGGGTGTGGGGGCTTTGCCCCCAGCCAGGGGTTCCACCCCTACACCCCGTCCTAACCAATCCGTCTATGGCAATAACGCACCTAGATTGGTCTCACTCAATTTACAAAGCGAGGCTTGGTTACTCTACCCGGTGTTGCTGATTTCATGTGTGACTTTTTTGAAAAGGGCACGGAGCGCCCCTTTCAAAAAAGTTATACCCAGATTAAGCAATGCTTCTACTCTAGGCTTTCAAAGAAGCGCTACCTGCATCGGGTGCGCGCAGTTCTTCTTTAGAAAACTGGGGCGAATGACTGTAGACCGAGTTGAGCAATACGTCTAGAATGCCTGCTCGCCGGGTACTTTCGATCGCCTGATGGGTGATCAATTCGCCTACGTTGAGAATTACGTTGTCGTATTCATCCAAAATAACTCGTGTCACTGGACGACCCAATGCTCCACGAATCCGCTGCTCTTCTAACGTGCGAGCACTACGCTCCTGTAGTTCTGTAGCGGATTCTCTAATCTGGGCTAGGAGGGTGCGAGCACTAGCTCTGATTTGTTCTGTCCCCTCAGAAACCTGCGTACCCATTGTTTGGCTAGTCGACCCTAGGCGATCGCTTGCTGACATTAGCCGACTATCGGCGCTAGAGCGTACGGCAGCGCTGGTACTCAGCCCTACGGCATCCAGCAGTGCTCGCTCTTGATGAGAGGTTTTGGCACGTGCAATCACTGTGTCGGTGACAATTTGACCTGGTGCAGCCACGATTAAGCCCTCTCGACTTCGAACTACATTCAGCACCCGGCGACCCTTGGCTTGTTCTATGACTTGGCTCGCCATGGCACCACTTGCCTGCTGCGCTAGTTCGCTAGTGAGTCGCCCACCTGTAGCGCGATAGAGTTCATCCAAAACGCCCCAGTGCTCTGCCGCTTCAGCGATCGCCAGTGTTACCCGCTGTCCACCCAGCACTAATGGAGCTTTATGGGGGGCTGCCACGGTCCATTGAGCTGTTTTACCAATCGTAAACGCCTTCTGCTGGGACGGGTCAACGATCGAGTTAGTCAGTGAGAGAGTTGCATCTCGCTTCATTTCTTGTAGCGACTCGCCCGCTTTTGTAGCACCGACTTGGAGGCGATCGCTTGCGCCCTGTGCAGCCGATTGCAAGCGTTCACCCGCCCGCTGGCTAACTTTACCGCCTGCAACTCGATAAAGTTGATTGAGAATACCTGTTTGCTGCGCCGCCTCGATTGTAGATGAGGTAATAATTTGACCTCTAGCGATCAACAAGACTCCGTCTCGCGTGACAATCTCGTCTTGCGCCACTTTGCCAAGCACAAATGATTTCTGCTCGTTTACGTCTACTACAGCATTTGTTAAAGAGGCAGTTGCCGCTTCTCTGGTCTTCTGAAGCCGTTGTCCCGCCTCAGCCGTTGCATCCTGGAGTGTCTCTCCTGTGGCCTGTGCTGCCGTCTGCACTCTATCACCCACCGTTTGCATGGCACCTCTGAGACCGCCCACCTGTTCTTCCATTAGATCAGCGACGTCAGATGGCACAAATGCCACATGCTCACCAATCTTTAAGGTTTGTGGAGCGGGGACAAAAGATCGGCCAGAATAGGCATCCGAGAACATGCCACCTGAAACCTCATAACCGTCAATCAAGCCTGTTTTTTCGTCAAAATAAAGGTCAACCATTTGACCTAGGTTACGTCCATCTAGTGTCATGATGTACGTCCCTTTCAGAACATTATTTCGCTCTAAAATTTGCTTGATTTCGACAACTCGATTAGCCTTCACGGCACTACTACAAGAGGGTGCAATAACTGCATCCGTACCGATCGCCTGAACATCTTGAAGTAATAGCACCTGGGCACTACTGAACCAACCTGCCTCTTCTAATATGAAAGCCAGCAATCGATTGCTGTCTTGGTCAAAAATTAAATCTTTGACACGGCTGAATCTTTCACCAGTGTCATAGGCAATAATTGGCTTGCCAATAATATCGCTACCCTTTCGCATAATTGTCACCTTTCCTTCTGGCTCTTCTGAATCAAGCTTGCTGAAATTACTCGCTGAAAATAACTGTCGTAATCAGTTTTCCGTATTACATTTGAGGCGAACTGAACTTGTATGAAATTGTATCTAGATTGTTTAGATCTCAAAACTTTGAAAATCTCAAAACTTTGGATCAATTACTCACTAGTAATAAGCATCCGTTACTCGTTAATATCGCTAACAGCAGATGCCTAGCTTTGTCTAGTATCAGCTACCTGTGTTCCTTGAAGAGACCCTCGTTCGGTGCCAAAATTGGGGATAACATCAATTGTGCCGATGTATTCCAAGGCACCTAACACACCGATTGAGATTAGTAAAAACAGCCCGACCGACAAGCCACTATTTGACTGCTTTCCAACTAGCCTTGGCATTTGTATCCTCCTGTATCAGATGTCGAAAATTAAAAGATTATAAAAGTTAGGGTTAGAAAGTTAGGGTTAGCCAGCGTCCATTCCCTGTCTTTAAGCTCATTTCTTACGTTTATTCCTTACATCTAACAGTGAAGCAAAAAACGTATTCCCTCTAAATCGTTCGGTAGAAATAAATATGATAGAGTCTGGTCATTCTTTAGACTGATATTCAGTTTTTGATCATCTTAAACTTATGATGATTTTTTGCAGCATAAATTTTGTCAGCACTGCAAAAAACATTACATCGATACCACTAACTCAGCTTTTCTTATTGCCAACGATACGAATTGGGGTATTGAGGCGTGTGAACTATGCAGCGTTCAACATCGTATTCTTAGCTTTATTTGAGTAAAGCAAAGCTACGTCCGAAGGCAATTAGCTGTATCCAGTCAAAGTGCAGGAGGTACAGGTTTTTGATGAAGAGCCGCGCTCTGCTCAGCTCTTCATCAAAAATTTGGTTTTATAGCCATAGTCATAAAGCTTAGGACATGCCAGCGTCATTCCCGCGCAGGCGGGAATCCACCCCCGCACCTATCGAGCAGATGGATTCCCGCATGCGCGGGAATGACAGGGAGGCGTCCTATTGATCATGGCTACCGCTATATCTGAGCGCAAGCGCTGTAAGAAACTAAGGCATGAGATTAAGCGACTGACAACACATTAATCTGCACCACAAAATCAGCAAAGTCTTTATTTTTAAGACCCAGTCGATCTTCAAACTGATATATCCCTGTGGATGGAACCTGAACGTGATCCAATCCATCTTGATTGGCAGCCGTAAATGGACTGTAGAAGTTCTGAGGTTTTCCTTTGGCTAACAAATACGGCACGTAATAAAGCCCCCCAGTGAGCTGAAACCGATTGTTGCCCACATCTAAGGTTTTTACGCTTTGACCCAATGCGGCGATCGCATACCCTTGCTCTCCGGGCGCAATTCGATTGCCTGTCAGCGAATCGACCACAACACCGTAGGGGTTATCTATTGCATAGAATCCACCAACGTTTTGGGATGGAGCATCTTCGGTTACTTTGACCGATACCTTAATAGACTTTCCATCAAAACCAGATAAGTTAACTCCCGTTTCGCCCTGAAGGATATCAGCTGTAACTCTCGACTGGGGCAAGGTGGGCAGCGTTTCGCTGTAGAACCAGCGATCGAAGAATGAATCCAAGGTTCGCCCACTCTTTTCTTCTGCGACTGCAATAAAATCAGCAGGCGTAACATTACTCCCTTCAAAACGCTTAAAGTACGTTTTTAACGTATCAAAAAAAGCATCATCTCCAATTTTCAACCGCAGTGCGTGCAATCCTACAGCACCCCAGTCATAGACCCCAGAGTTGAATAGGTCATCCGCTGGTGGTTTACCAGGTGGCACCAACTCATCTAACGACCCGGCTACAAAATCGTATTCACCCGCCACCCACTCATCAAACGCCGCACCTCCCTGACTGTACTCAATCCAAAGCCCTTGCGAATAGGTAGCAAAACTTTCATTGAGCCAAATATCGCGCCAGTCTGCCAAACTAACGCTGTTGCCAAACCATTGGTGAGAAATCTCATGTGCGACTGTTTCTTCAGTGGAAGCTCTGCCTAGACTATCAATCCCAAAAATCGATAGGGTCTGGGTTTCTAACGCCGAGCCTGTTTCTGTGTCTACTACTAACGAACCGTAAACATCGAACGGATAAGGGCCATAAATGTCGCTAAAAAAGCCGAGCATTTTTGGTTGAAGGGCAAATGGTTCTAGTAACGTCTCCGAGACACCGACCGCAAAGTAATTGCGGATGGGTAGCCCACCAGGCCCCGTCTCAGTTTGAACGTTAAAGTCTCCAATGTTGACGGTTGTGAGATAGCTCGCCATTGGATCGCGCGCTTTCCAAACAAATGTGGTTGTATCGCCGTTATCAATTGTGTTTTTTAGTACGCCATTGGCTGCTACCTCAAACGGCTTTGGCACGGTAACACGGAACGTATAAGGCGCTTTATCTAATGGATGGTCGTTGACTGGGTAGTAATTAGCAGCTCCATCTGGTTCACTAAGAACAAAGCTGCCACCATCAAACGTTACCCATCCGGTGGGTACTGGAATCGCAACCGAGGTAATCTGTTTGGGCGAGCCGCTGTACTTTACCTGCACATTAAACTGAGCATTCTGGCGGAGTAGAGCGGACGGGGTAATGATGAGTTCTTGTCCCTTACGCTTAAATGTGGCAGGTTTACCATTAACGGTAACGCTATCAACAGTTAACCCAATGAAATCTAGATTAAATCGCTTTAAACCTTGAGTAGCCCTGGCTTTGATTGTCGTGATGCCTGTCAACTCGCTAGTTGCAACATTTGTAATGTTCAAGTTGACATCGTAATCTTGCACGTCGTAGCCGCCATTACCAAAGCCGGGATAAAGGGAATCGCCAACTCCCCGTTTGCCTATGTCAGATTGGCTAACTCCCGCATTGGCAGCTATTTCAGCCCCTGTTAACGAGTCTACAGCCCGCGCTTGCTGAGATGCTGTTTGCGGCAGAGAGGAGCTAAGATTACGGAAATTACAGTAAATGCACATAAACAAAGCCCGGTTACAAATCGCACCTCATCATACAGATCTGATATGGGGTCAATTGTAGTGAGGCACACAAGCAAGTGATGATGCTCTAGCCACTTGCTCAGGGCATTTCGTAGCTCTAGTCACACCAATCAGAACAAAAAGGAATGGACGTGGGTGAAGTCTACGTCCATTCCTTTTTGTTCTGGGTTAGTTGGCGATCGCCTCTAACCACACACCTTTTTTACAACGGGTAGTTCACGAGCCATTTCCCACCAAGTTTGCAGTTTAGGAGCTTGAGCCATAACCTCATCAAATGCTGGGGTTTGCGAAAGATAGATAAAGACAGGAATTAAGTAAAAATCAGCAATGCCAACTTCGCTGCCGAGTAAATATGGGCTGCCAATTGTTAGGGCTTCGATCGCCTCGATCGCAGTTTTCACAGATGGAATCGCCGCTTTCACGGCTGCCTCGTCGGTCTGACCACCCTGGCTGGGCACAATCAAGCACTGAATTACAACAGTCTGGATGGCAGATGGATACAGATAACTATCGATGACCCCCAGAATTTGCTGCATTTGCGCTTTCATTAGCGGCTCGGCAGGGCTAAACTTTCCATGGGTCAAAATTGCATCTAGATAGCTTGTAATGGCAGTACTTTCATAGACAACTGCTCCATCTACCTCTACGGCTGGCACTTTGCCAAACGGATGTTTAGCTAGATATTCGGCTGTCTGGGTTTCGCCGTTGAAGATATCAACGCTTTTGAGGTCATAGTCGGCACCTGCTTCTTCGAGCAGCAACCGGGCTGTGCGGACGTAGGTGCTGATGGGCGTTCCATAAACGGTGATTTTAGGCATAGTTCGTAGAGTCTAGCTAGAAACGCAACGTCAACTCGTTCATTCTGCCATCAACTCTTAATTTTGTGCTGTTAAGTAGCTCAACCTACATAAAAACCAAATCCTAAAACCCTGCGCCGCCCGCTGTGCGGGCGGCGCAGGGTTTTAGGATCTTATATTTAATTAAGCCTATCTACTTACTTCTCGGTTTGGGTTTCTAAAAAATAGGACTTACGCACCTCATGCGAAAAACCAAGAAAGTTGAATGAATTTGCGGGTGCGCCGCACCCGCAAATTCATTCAACTGCGTAAGTTCTTCAAGTATCGTCAGGTAGACCTCTAAGCCAGTTCCAAACGTTGACCACTCGTCGCTCTAGCCACAACATTTGCTGATCGATCCACGCTAATAAGCGTTCTAGGGGATGTTTTTCGTAGCCTATGATGGTTGCCTGGGTTTCGATATACGCGTCTATTTGACGTTTAGCGATCGCGATTTCATTTACTGCGTCTCGTTTTGACAGTTCCACTAGCTCGGTGGAACTCCTGGGCGAGGGGGCGATCGCGGTATTGAGTGAAGGTACACCAACGCGATCGCCCGTCCGATTGGCAGCTAGATCAAGTGCCTGCGCCTGAAAAGTTATCTGAGAAGTTATCTGCGAAGTTATCTGCATCGTTGCAGAGCCTAAATCAGGTAGGGTTTTGCTAGACGAGTCGGGTGGGCGCTCATGGGTCAGGTCTGTTAGGGCTAACCACTGCTCATCTGTCTCTGCGATCGCCGCTAGCTCTGTGCTGGGGAAATACTCTGTGCTGGGGAAATAAAGAGCGAGAGTAGTCTCCTCAAATAAATTGGCGGCGATCGCCACGGAACCTCGCTGCACCCAACCCATCAACTGATAAAACACTCTAACTGGCAGTACCACGGTTTCTCGTGCGATTGGGGGCGGCAGGGGCAGTACGGGTCGATTAGTCGAGTGGAGGCGATGCGATCGCCCATGGTCGGCCAGTTCCCAGATTATCCGCCGTTGCAATCGCGTCTGTTGTGTCGATGTCAAAATATCCAGAACGTCGTTGGACTCTGTCACCAAGACCAGTTCACGGCTACCCAACAGAGATGCAATGCCCTGTACCGTGGCGCTCTCTTGCCTCTCAGAAGGGTAAATTTGACCAGACCCGAAGGCGTGCGGGGTGTCTTCTGGTGAAGTAGACATCGATAGCAACATCTCGGATGGAATCTCCCAATCAGGCTGAACGAGCAGATTAGCGGGTTGGTGTAGCCGTTCGACTGCTGCTTGGATTGAAGGAGAGTAGGCTGCACGTTCTAAAGTAGCCTCTAACGTAGCTGCTGATGAGACAGCAGATTCTAACTGAGCGGCAGCAAGCGATCGCGGTTGAACGTTTGACGGTACTGCGGGTAGTGTCGTCTGCTGGCTGGGTCGCTGGGGTGACGAGTCGGCCAGAGACGAGAATCCACCTGGATGGTTAGCCACAGGAGAGATTGCAGCAGGTGCACCAACGGCCAGATCTAGCCCTAACTCCTCTACCGCCTGCAACATTTTGCGGATGGGTGTGTCGGCGGTGAGGCTAATCGGTGCTGTCGGGGTAGTCTGGATAACGTGTTGTGCAGCTCGCTGTGTTGCTTGAAGTCGAGGCCGGAGCCGCTGTACCGCTTGCGCTATCTGCCGATTTACCAGCCGCCCCGTTTGAAACACGGCATAGACCGGATACAGCAGAATTTGGGTACCCCATGTTGCCGTTACTTGAGCCTGCCGCAGCCAGCGTTCAGCCCGGTCTTTCCAGCGCAGCGTTTGCTGTGACAGTTGACTAAGTACACGGCTTTGAAAACGACCGGAAGGGGACATGAGCAGAACCTAGCAGGCTTAAAAGAATGGTTTAACGATCCGACTGGTGACCCAACAGCGTTAGGGGCGAAGCATTCCGCCGATACGGTGCCATTATGACCGAGACATCTTGGCGGTAGAGGCGAAGCATTCTGTCGATAGGTTTGCCAACATGACCGAGACATTCTGGCGGTAGAGGCGAAGCATTCCGACGATAGGTTCAACGATATGACCAAAACATTCTGGCGGAATGCTTCGCCCCTACATAAAAAAATTACAGCAGACAGCAGTTGTTTGATCTTAGTAGAAAGACGGAGGCTGCGGCAGATTGAGGAGTCTATCTTGGTCAACCGCCGACTTGTTTAAGACCCATCGTCACAAAATGGTATAAGCGGAAGGTGCCGCCTCTAATTTGCAACCGATGGACTTTTCTGAACAAGCTGCTGCTAGCTCCCTACCTGAACCACTCAACAGCCCTCCCCACAACAACTTTGACCAATTAGAACACGCTATTACCCGGCTGCGATCGCTGACTCAGCTAGATGTGCAAGCCCAGTGGCGGTTTTGCATGGCAGATTTGCCAGAAACTACCGCTCTCAACCCGTCTAGTTGGAGAGACTGGGCAGCGGTTGACCTCAACGCCAAGCGTCACATTCCCTGGCCGCAGGGAGGGCGAGTGCTGTGGCTAGGGCAACTACTGGTGCTGCCTGAAACGTTGCAGGGCTATCCACTCCATGGGCTTACGCTGCGGCTGGCGCTAACCTGGTGGGCAACAAAGGCTCAGGTATTTGTGAATGGGAAGCTGATGCAGGAAGGAGATCTGTTTGATACGTCTGCTCGCATTTGTTTGAGTCAGCACATGGAACCGGGGGAGGCGATCGCCGTCAGCCTGCGCCTGGTTAGCCCAGAGCACGATTCGGGGGCACTGGTGCGATCGCTTTGCCTGTACGAACGCCCAGATCATCGCCTAGAACCCTGCCCCGAACCCGGATTTGTGGCCGACGAATTGGCAGTGCTGTGCCACTACCTAGAGTGCTTTGCACCAAATAAGTTGGCAAGTTTAGCGACAACCGTTGAGAGACTGGACTGGTCAGCCGTTACCGATCAATCGACCTTTGATCAATCCCTGAGCCGTCTGCGACAGGGTCTGCTGCCGTTCAGCGATGGGTTAAAGCAACGCCAAATTTCGCTATTGGGACACGCTCACCTTGACCTAGCATGGCTGTGGCCTGTCGCAGAAACCTGGGATGTGGCAGAGCGCACCTTTAATTCTGTGCTGCAACTTCAGGCCGAGTTTCCCGAACTGCTATTTTGCCACTCGTCTCCTGCTCTCTACGCCTGGATTGAGGAAAACCGTCCGGCGCTGTTTGAAAAAATTCGGGCGCAGGTGGCAGCCAACCGTTGGGAAGTCGCGGCGGGGCTGTGGGTAGAGCCAGAGTTAAACCTGGTGTGTGGAGAATCAATTGTGCGTCAGGTGCTCTACGGGCAGCGCTATGCTCAGCAAAAATTTGGCGCGGTGAGCAAAATTGCCTGGTTGCCCGATAGCTTTGGCTTTTGCTGGCAGCTACCCCAAATTCTGAAACTGGGCGGGATAGAGTACTTTGTCTCGCAAAAAATGCGCTGGAACGACACCAACGAGTTTCCCCACGAGCTGTTTGAGTGGCGATCGCCCGACGGTAGCCAACTGCTCAGCCTTAACTCTGCCCCCATTGGCGAAGGTATTGACCCCCTCAAAATGATCCGCTACGCCTGTCAGTGGGAACAAAAAACGGGTTTGTCTCACGCGCTCTGGTTGATCGGTGTTGGCGATCACGGCGGTGGGCCGAGCCGGGATATGCTCGACGTGGCTCGCCGCTGGCAACACTCGCCGTTTTTCCCAACCCTGGCGTTTTCGACCGCTCAGGCGTTTTTAGAACAGACGCAGGTGACGTTAGGGCGGCATGTAGATCTGCCTGTAGATCTGCCTGTAGAAAGGTTTGAGCAGCCTGATTGTTCATCTTTAGAAAATCAAGCTGCAAAAGAGAATCAAGCTGCAAAAAAGCAAGCCTTATCCAAGCAGGCGTTGCCTTCTCCGGCTTTAAGCCAGCTTCACATCCCACTGTGGAATACCGACCTTTATCTAGAATTCCATCGCGGTTGCTACACCACCCATGCCGATCAAAAGTGGTGGAATCGGCGCTGTGAGGAGGCGCTGCACGAAGCGGAGCTGTTTGCGGCATTGGCAACGCTGCGGCTGGGAATGCCCTATCCCAAGTTGGAGATCGAAACCGCCTGGAAACAGGTATTGTTCAATCAGTTTCACGATATTTTGCCAGGTTCGGCAATTCCGGCTGTGTACGATGAGGCAAACCGAGCTTGGCGTGACGCGTCGATCGCGGCTGAACGTATTCGAGAGCAATCACTACAGGCGATCGCCGCTCATATTCACCTACCCTCGCCGCCCCATCCCAATGCCCAGGCAATTGTCGTATTCAACCCATTTAACTGGATGCGATCGGAGGTGGTTCAGGTTGCTCTGGAGCCAGTAAATTCCATTTCAGAGCAGTATTGGCACATTTGTGACTTGGCAGGAGGGGCGATCGCCTCTCAGTTTGTTGAATCCTCTCAGTTTGTTGAATCAGAGCCGCACAGCGATCGTCAAGGCCATCTGCTGTTTGTCGCAGAAGAGATTCCCGCCGTGGGCTATCGCTGTTTTTGGCTGTGTCCCAATGACACGCCGCCACGGATAGACTCGCCTCTGCCCCCTGCCGCTCACCAGCCATTTGTACTCGAAAACGAATGTCTGCGGGTGTCGGTCGATCCAGTCACGGGAGACTTGGCGAATGTTTTTGATAAACACCATCAGCATGAGGTTTTAAACGGTGCTGGTAATCAGCTTCAAGCCTTTCAAGACGGCGGGCAATACTGGGATGCCTGGAACATCGATCCCCACTACGCGGAGCATCCACTACCTGCCGCCGAGCTGGTGCAGATCTGCTATGGCGATTGGGGCGTGATTGAAACCAGCATTAAAGTGACTCGCAAGATTGGCCAGTCCTTATTTACGCAACAGTATGTGTTGCAAAAAAATTCCCCTCTGCTCCAAATTCGTACCGTGGTGGACTGGCAAGAACGGCACGTTTTGGTCAAGGCCGCATTTCCACTCAATTTGGAGGCAGATGTTGCTACCTACGAAATTCCCTACGGCGCGATTCAACGCAGCACCAGAGGAGAGGGCGATCGCGACAAAGCCCAATGGGAAGTTCCGGCGCTGCACTGGGCAGACCTGACCCCTGCTGCGGTGCCTTCATCCTCCTCAACTCTGTACGGTGTCAGCCTGCTGAATAACGGCAAATATGGCTACGACAGCCAACCCAGTCAACTGCGCCTGACGCTACTGCGGGGTTCTGAATGGCCTAACCCCACGGCTGACCTGGGAAAACACCAGTTTACCTATGCTCTTTACCCCCATTCTGGAAGTTGGCAGAGTGCCCAAACCGTTCAACGTGGCTATGAACTTAACCAACCGCTGCCCGTTCTAGTCTTGAGTCCTTCGCCCCAAGCGCCCGAAGATTCTAGTTCTGCTGCCACTTTGGCGCACCTCTCCCCTAGCGGACATTTTCTGAATCTGTCTAGCGACCATTTGATCCTGACAACGTTTAAGCGCGCCGAAGACGACTCCGACTGCTGGGTTATTCGGGGGTATGAATGTCACGGTGAAGCGGTAAGCCTTGACTTGAAAACTGGACTCCTGGGCGATCTGATCCAACCTGGTAAATCGAGTGATCGGCTGGTTCCATTCACAGCGCCAACCCTTGAGCTGGCAGATTTACTAGAAACCCCCCTTGAGTCTGCGGTAGAAATGGGAAAGGATGTGGCGATCGCCCCCTGGAAAATTTTTACGCTGTTGCTAAAATTCCACCCAGAAAATTCTCAGTAGGGGCGAAGCATCTGGCTGAAATAGCTCAGTTAGATCTGAAAATCCTAACCAGATGCTTCGCCCCCACGTAAAAACGATAACGGGACGATGAGATTGCACTCACCGTCCCGTTATTTCAGCCTCATGATCATGTCAATCTAATCTTCATGCTCATCAAAGGGATCGTCTAGCACTTTGGAAGGTGGCCCAAATGACGTGTAAATGGCATATCCAGTTACACCAATTACCATTGCTGCTATAGAAATACTAAGAACTGTTGCAGAGTCCATAAGCCAATCCAAAATGGGGTCAGTCTTCTCATATAATATTACAAAAGTTAATTACAACGACGGCTGATAGGTACCCATGGCACAACGGACTCGGTTGGGAGATATCCTTCGCCCCCTCAATTCTGAATACGGTAAAGTTGCTCCCGGTTGGGGCACAACGCCGCTGATGGGGGTTTTCATGGCACTGTTTTTTGTCTTTTTGCTGATTATTCTGCAAATCTACAACTCTTCTCTAATCCTAGAAAATGTCAATGTAGATTGGCGCAGCTTGGGCGGCTAAGCGATCGCACGGCTTCAATTAAACTAAAACCCGGCACGCTCACTGGAGCGTACCGGGTTTTTTAGATGGGCGATCGCGATTAAACGTGGGTGCGATCGGTCAGAATTTCATAGCCAGTTTCCGTCACCAAAACGGTATGTTCAAACTGAGCCGACAACGCGCGGTCAACGGTGACAACCGTCCAACGATCGGTCAACACGCGGGTGTGCTTGGAGCCAGCGTTGACAATAGGCTCGATCGCCAGCGTCATTCCGGCTCTAAGCTTGGCATTGGGTAGCTCGTGGGTGCGGTAGTTAAACACAGATGGCTCTTCGTGTAAGTTGCGCCCAACGCCATGCCCTGTATAGTCTTCTACGACCTTGAATCCATTCGCCTTGATGTGATCTTCAATGGCTCCGGCAATATCTAGCAAATAGTTGCCCGCTTTGACTTGGGCGATACCGCGATACATTGCCTCTTCTGCAACTTGAATGAGTTTTGCCGCCGCAGGTGTCACCTCTCCAACCGCGATAGTGATGCAAGAGTCGCCATGAAAGCCTTGGTAATAGGCTCCTGTATCTACCTTTAAGACATCACCCCGGTGAATGACTTTGCGGGGGTTGGGAATGCCATGTACCACTTCATTGTTGATGCTGGCGCAGATAGACGCTGGAAAGCCGTGATAGCCTTTAAAGCTTGGCGTTGCCCCCATGTCTCGAATCCGTCGTTCGGCATGGACATCTAAGTCTGCTGTGGTCATTCCCGGCTGAACCAATTCTGAGATTTCTTTCAACACTGTGGCGACAATTTTGCCTGCCTGCCGCATGATGTCGATTTCTTGGGGCGATTTAGTTTCGATTCCCCGTCCTTTTTTGTTGACACGGGTTGATGGGGCAGGTTGTTGAAGCAGGTCAGTGAGGAAGTTCATTGGATTGGCTAGGGAGTGAACGGATGACGACTATTGAGTAGAGCCTTACAGGGCACTAGTTTAACTGTTCGTCTAACTTAACGTATGTCTTTTCCAAATAAGTAGTTCAACCTATATAAAAATCAAATCCTAAAACCCTGCGCCGCCTACTGTGCGGGCGGCGCAGGGTTTTAGAATCTTATATTTAATTAGGCCTATCTACTTAGCAAATTAGGAGGGACTACGGGGCGATCGCGATTTCGCCAACCATACCCGCCTCTGTGTGTCCGGCGATGGTGCACCGGAGATTGTAAGTGCCAGACTTAAGCGGCACAAAGACCCATTCGGCGATCGCCCCTGGCTTTAGCTCCAGTTCATGAATCACCCCTTTAATTTCGACGTTACCCGCTTCAACTTTTTGAGTCCAAATGCTGTCGGCAAAGTCTTTAGCCGTAAAGTAGTGCTTTACAGAGCTAGGGTTGTCGAGGGTCAGCTTGTATTTTCTACCGGCCACAAAGTTCAAATGGTCGGGCACGAACGTCAGATCCTCGGTCGCCGTGCCCAAATGCACCTCGACCTCGGTGACCAAGTTGACATTGGCTGGGCTGGCGATCGCTCTAGCTTCTGAGATCATCCCAATCCCTAGCCAAATGGCGATCGCTACCAGTACCGAAAAACTCGTCCGCATCCAACGTTGTATCCCCACCATCGTTCTCGCTCCTGCCTACAAACCACTTCTACCTGTAAGGGTATCGGAATCTTGTGGCGGACTGACGGCTTGTAACGACATGCAAATAATATTTACACGCTCAAAGCAGGATATTTCATGCGTTCGGCTGGGCGGTCTTCTAGCAGGCAGTAGGGGCGAGAGTTGCAAAGGGGGGATTCGAGGGCGTGTTGCTCTAAAAATTCGGGATCACTCATGACTTGGTCGGTGGGGCCATCGAACACCACTTGGCCTTGACTCAGCACAATGGTGCGGGTACACAGATCAACGGCTAGGTCTAAGTCGTGGGTGGCAATAATTTGGGTCAGCGGCAGATAGCTCAGCAGAGTGATCAACTGGCGGCGAGAACGGGGATCAAGCTGGGCGCTGGGTTCGTCTAGCACAATCACCTGCGGCTGCATGGCCAAAACTCCGGCGATCGCCACCCGCTTTTTTTCACCGCCCGACAAGTTGCCCGGATTCCGGGGACTGTAATGGTCGGGATCTAGCCCCACGGCTGTCATGGCGTGGTGAGCGCGGTGGCTAAGTTCCTTCCCCTGAATGCCCTGGTTCATCGGGCCAAACGTAATGTCTTCCCAAACGGTTGGCATAAAGAGCTGATCGTCTGGATTTTGGAACACCAATCCCACAAAGTTGCGAATGGCTTTTAAGTTTTTTTCGACAATTGGCAGTTCGCCGACGACCACTTCTCCCGTTTGCGGCAGCAAAATTCCATTGAGATGCAGCAGTAGCGTGGATTTGCCGGAGCCGTTTGCCCCGACTAGCGCAATGCGCTCTGTCGCTTTAATAGACAGATTAACGTCGTCGAGGGCTGCGGTACCGTCGGCATAGGCGTAGCTTAATTGCTGAATGGAGATGGGGTTATGGTGCATGTTATTGGTGCCCTAAAGATACGGCTTGACCCGCTAGCAGTAGCACTACTGTTAAAGTTAGGGCGCTGATGTCAATTGTTTTTGTGGTTAGCGGTTTTGGTGGCTCGATAGCGGAGGGCAGGCTGCTATACCCGCGAGACAGCATGGCGTTGTAAATGCGATCGCCTCGGTCATAGGTACGAATGAACAACGCCCCAATCATGTTGCCGATTACCAGGCGCTGCCATTGACGGCCATTCATTAGGTTGCGCGATAGCGCGGCGCGCTGCATCGCCGTAAACTCAGCCACCAGCAGCCCGATGTAGCGATACATGGAGGCTAAAATTGCCACAATCAGCGGCGGCACTCTCAACACCGTTAGCGCCTTGAGCAGGTCTGGTACCGAGGTGGTCATGGTCAACAGATTCATCATCATCAGCGATAAGAGTGACTTTAAGGTAACGCTACCCAGCACAATTAGCCCGGTTGTTGTAATCTGCAACCAGCCCCAACGCCATACCACATCTCCGCCTGAGCGAAACAGCGTCCCTATCAGCACCACCGTAATAAATACTGACTCAACCGCAACTCGCCGCAGCAAGACGGGGAGGGTCACCTGGCTCAGCCCAATGGCGATCGCCATCCCCAGTCCATAAACCGCCCAAGTCCACCACTGACCATTGGGTGTCAGCGACGTCGCAAACACAAATAACAGGGCACACAAAACACGGGTTGGCGGAGAGAGACGATGCCATAGGGTAGAACCCTGACTATCAATATCGAGCTTAAAAACACCTAGGTGCAGCAGCATGCGTTAATCATCTTGCGGGTAGGATGGCGGCGTAGATCAACGCTGGTGCAGTTGATATTAGACTTAATTATCACCAAAGAATAACCAAGCCTAAATCTTACTCGTAGTTTTAGTTGAGCTAGTTTTAGTTGAGCGGTTCATCAGGACTGTCCAATTCAGGCGAATGGGGTGCCTGCCCCCGCACCACAAGCTTGCCGAAGCCCCACGCCAGCCCAAACGCAGCCAATGTTCCCACCAATCCAGCTAATGGAGTGGCGATCGCTTCAGGCACACCCCGCAAGGCATACTCTTCAAAAACCGTGTAAAAGGGCAATTTCTGGGCTGGCGTTTCGGCACTCGCCTTGGCATCAAACTTGTGATCTTGAGCCACCCGATCTAAGCCATCGGGGTGAGAACTCGCAAAGGGAGAGAGCAGCATTGCAACCAACAGCGCGGTTCCTAAACCTGTGAAAACAAATGCACGAGTTCGTGCGGATGAGCGAGTATTCATAAAGCACCTTGCAAGTAGAAGGACGACAAAAATCTACCGAGAGGCATAAGCCCGCGTTGCTGAGCGACTTTGGCGGGGTGGGTCATATAGCATTTCAGGGCGCGTGCGCCAGACGTATCCAACTGCGGCTACGGTAATTAGGGCTTCGCCAATGCCAATCAACACATGCCAAAACAGCATAGAAGGGATGGCCACGTTGAGCGGAACAGTGCCAGATAGCGCTAGCTGAACCGCACAAACCAATGCGGCGACTACCACGCTGACCCATGCTGCTACAGCTAGTCCCGTTGCCGCGCCGCGCCAGCTATTAAAGCCCATCGCCGATCGCACGGCTTTGTAGAGGTAGTACCCGCCAAAGGTGCCAATCAGACCCATGTTGACAATATTGGCTCCGAGCACCGTTAACCCACCGTCTTGAAACAGCGCACCTTGCACAATAAACACAACTGCCATCACCAGTGTGCCAGCCCAAGGCCCAAGCAGCGCCCCCGCTAATGTTCCGCCCAGCAAGTGTCCAGATGTACCGCCAGGGATCGGGAAGTTAATCATCTGTGCAGCAAAAATAAAGGCAGCACAAACACCCATTAAAGGAATAGTCCGCTCTTTATACTCGTGCTGAACCCGGCCTAGCGATAGGGCGATCAATCCAATGGCGATCGCCCAAGTGAACAGGCTCACGGGCAAACTCAAAAAACCATCTGGAATATGCAGCCCTAATGGAAAGTAGCCAGTTGCATTAAAAGAAAGGGGCTGAAAAAGATTAAAGAATGAAATCATGGGTCAGTCCAGTAGTGGATGGGCGATCGCTCACCAAATGTTTGTGTACCAAATTCGCGCACCAAATGTGAAGATTTAGTCAACCTATACAGAGTTCAGTAAACGTCCCTTATCGCTGAAATTCAATCCTCTGGGGGGGGATACAAGGCAAGATTTAACTAAAATTTAAGCCGTTTCATCTTCATACTCGCTTTTACGCTGTTAGAAGGATGAGCGGATTTAAGGCGAAACTGCGATTAAATTCGTTTAGTACTCAACGGCGGAAGTTTGCCTACATTTGAACAAGGGGCTTAAGCCCCTTGTCTGGGGAGCCTGTAATAGTAGTTACACGTCCGCCGCCGAGTACTAGTTATGCCCATGTGCTAAGGACATTTGTTAAGGACATCCGTGCACGACGAGATTGCAATTGAATTCTGGAATGGGGTAGAAGAGTTTAACCAGCAGCAATTCTACGCCTGTCACGACACGCTAGAAGCGATTTGGATGGAAGCAATGGAGCCGCAGCGCACGTTCTATCAAGGTGTGCTGCAAATTGCGGTTGCCCTATATCATTTGGAGAACGAAAACTGGCGAGGTAGTGTCACCCTTCTAGGAGAGGGTATTCGACGGTTGGGAGCCTATCAGCCTGACTATGGCGAGGTGAATGTAACCGAGCTAGTGATGCAAAGTGCTGCTCTGTTGGGTATGCTGCAACAGGCAGGAGCGGAGCAGGTCGGGGAGATTCGGCGATCGCTTCACTTCACTGGTTCTACGTTCCCCTCGGTCATTAAGAATCAACCAAATCCTTCTGTTCAGCTCCCTTACATCCGTAAGATCAGTTAGCATTGCGTACAAAATAAAGCCTAATCTTTTTTTGGAAGTGGGGGGGGGGGGGGGGGCCGAGCAAAAAAAAATTTTAAGGTAATTTATTTTTTTTTGATGGGTGGGGGTGGGTTTTTTATTATTCTTCTTTGCGTGGTCCTGTTATTGGTGTGGTTCCTTAACCAAACAAAACATCACACCCCACTCTATCTATAACAAATATATTCACCTTTTTTTTTTTTTGGGCGGGCCCCCGGCCCGCCCCCCACTTCC
>JBBQFG010000021.1:0-33811 GCA_038321765.1 Elainellales cyanobacterium | reverse complement strand
TGATTGGCGAGCCTATTTATATCGACTTTGGGCATTAATGACGCATCCAAAACACTCGTCACTTGCTTTTTATCGATCCAGATATTTTTATCCATCCAGAGATTCTCATCAATCCAGAGATTCTATCGATCCCCAGATATTACAGCCCACATATAGCGGTTTCTTCAAGTATGAGGTGCGCTCAACTTGGGGACACTCCCTGAAACAACGGGCTTAAGCCCCTTGCCCGTACTTCACCAGCGTGAAAACCGCTATATTGACTACCTAAAAGGATTATTAATTACTTAAACCTTGTTTAACTTGAAACCCAGTGGTTTCCCTCACCTTAAATCCCTCTCCCTAGGGAGAGGGACTTTGAGAGCTTTTCCGGCTCCCCTCGCCCTTTGGGAGAGGGGCTGGGGGTGAGGGCTAAAACTACAGTTCTCACCGTGGACTTGGTTTAGCTCTGCAGATCCAACTCATTCGCACGTTATTTCTCTAAGTTTTTTTTGATTATTGACTCTTCTAATTGCCTGAGTCCAAGTTCCTCAAATAGCTTCCTCATTTTTCCCATTTCAAGTAGCTGAATCCCCTCCTCCATTCCCGTTCTCACTTTTCTCTAACTCAGCAAGGTATTAATGATTAACGTTAAGGTTTTGCGCGCTAGTCGACTTACAGGCGCGGCTCTAATGGTTTCGATACTTGCAGGGGCGTGTGGAGGTGGTGCTCCATCGGCACAGCAGGGGCCTCCAGCCACATTGGTACAACTGCAAACCGTCAAGAGTGGCTCACTGTTAGATACCTCAGAATTTGTTGGAGCGTTGGAGGCACAAGCTAAGGTCACGCTTAGTCCAGAAGTAGATGGGCGGATCGTGCAGATTTTTGTCAAGCCGGGTGATGTAGTACAGGCGGGTACGCCGATCGCCCAAATGAGAACCGATAAAACCCAGGCATCTGTAAGCGGAGCCGTAGCGGACGTTAATGCCGCTCGCGCCGCACTCAATACAAATTCTGCTCTAGTGAATGCCGCAGAGGCAGATCGCGATAGTGCAGCAGCGGATGTGCGATTACAGGAGGCCGACCTACAGCGCACTCAAACGTTGGTTAGTCAAGGTGTTCAGTCGCGGCAGACTTTAGACCGCGCCAGAAATAGTCGAGATACGGCGATCGCCGCCCTACGTGCCGCCGAAGAAGATATCCGGGCAGCCCAAGCCGCTCTGGCTGAATCTAGCGCCGAGGTAGCGCGATCCGAAGCGGATCGCGCCGTAGCGGCTGAAGATTTGCAAGATAAACGAGTGGTTGCGCCCATTGCAGGTGTTGTCGGCAACATTCCCGTTAAGGTGGGCGATGTGGTAAGCAGCACAACGACTTTGACTAGCATTATTCAAAACAACGCCCTAGACCTAAACATCTCAGTGCCAATTGAACGTGGGCGGCAGTTACGTGTCGGTATTCCAGTTGAAATGCTAGACGAACAAGGTCAGCCGCTGCTGCGTGGGCGGATCAGTTTTGTGTCCCCGGAAGTTAGTACCACTGACCAAGCCGTTTTGGCAAAAGCCACCTTTGTCAATGACGGTAATTTGCGCGATGGTCAACTCGTTCGCACTCGCGTCATTTGGAGTACTAAGCCCGGTGTCCTTGTGCCCACTGTTGCAATTACCCGTGTCGCTGGCCAAACCTTTGTCTATGTGGCCGAGCAATCGGCTCCAGGCGAAACTGGCGCGGCGGAAACTGGTAGTGCCCCTGCACCCGCTGAAGGTCAACCCCCAGCAGACCAGCCTCAGCAGATCGCTCGGCAGCGCCCCGTTACGCTCGGCAACATTCAAGGCAACCAGTATCAAGTGATTTCTGGTGTTAAAGCAGGTGAAGATGTTGTTATTTCAGGAGTGCTAAACCTGTCCGATGGCGTTCCCATCACGGTAGGGCAGGCCGTAAGCGAGCAACCTTAGGATTTATTTCGAGCAACTTTGGGACTCATTTTTAGGACTCATTTCATCAGAGTCTATCTAGCTCCAGGGCTAAAGCTCACTATTTTTGGAGTTTGACACTGTAAGCTCCAATCGTTGAAGGATTGCCCCTCTCTCTGCTTTGCTTCTCATCCCGTCCTTCACTCCTTCTCCCTCATGTTCGCCAATTTCTTCATTAAGCGCCCAATTTTTACCTCTGTTTGCTCTATCATCATTGTGTTTTTGGGGGTGGTGGTATTGCCAACACTGCCGATCGCCCAATTCCCCGATATTAGTCCTAAACAGGTTGTGGTGACGGCCAACTACTCGGGTGCAGATGCAGAGACGGTAGAGAGTGCTGTTACCAACTTGTTGGAACAAGAAATCAACGGGGTTGAGGGGTTAAGGTACATTAGCTCTAGCAGCGGCAGCGATGGAACGAGTCAAATTACGGCGACATTTGATGCGGCGCAAGATGTCAATATTGCAGCGGTTAACGTGCAGAGTCGGGTGTCGCGGGTAGAGTCTCGGCTGCCCGAACTGGTGACCCGAACGGGTGTGACTGTGGCGCAGCAAAACAGTAACTTTTTGATGGCGATCGCCCTTTACCCCGAAAACGGTGAATACAACAGCCTGTTTCTCAGCAACTATGCCGATACCTACATGTTGGAGGCGCTAAAGCGCATTCCTGGTGTCGGTGGCATTGAGATTTTTGGCGAACGCAAATATGCCATGCGGCTATGGCTTGACCCCAATCGTCTGGCTAGCCGTAGCCTCACCGTACAGGATGTATCCGACGCCATTCGAGAGCAAAACATTCAGGTGGGGGCAGGGCAACTGGGGCAACAGCCTGCTCCAGAGGATCAGGAGTTTCAGTTCAACCTGCGAGCGGTTAGTCGCTTGAAGGAACCATCGGAATTTGAGAATTTAGTCTTGAAGACTGGCACAGATGGCACACTGGTACGCCTCAAAGATGTGGGACGGGTGGAGCTAGGGGCTGAAAACTACGGCACGTTTTTGACCTATAACGACATTGAAGCGGTTGGTTTGGGCATTACTCAACGAGCGGGTACCAATGCCCTCCAAACGGCAGAGGCAGTTCGCACCCAGATGGCGGAGCTAGAGCAGTCCTTTCCACCGGGAATGAAATACGCGGTTGCGTTTGACACCACCATGTTTGTGTCTGCGTCTTTAGAAGATGTGGCCAAAACGCTGATTGAAGCAGTGGTGCTGGTGGTGCTAGTGATCTTTATCTTCTTGCAAGACTGGCGTACCACGCTGATTCCAGCGCTTACCATTCCGGTGGCGCTACTGGGGACGTTCATTTTTACACGGCTGTTTGGATTTTCTATCAACAGCTTGACCCTGTTTGGGTTGACCCTGGCCACAGGTATCGTGGTGGATGACGCGATCATTGTGGTAGAAGCAGTCGCCACTAAAGTTCAAGACCAGGGGATGAATCCCTTTCGAGCGGCTGCCGAGGCCATGCAAGAGCTGACAGGCGCGGTGATTGCCACATCTCTGGTGTTAATGGCAGTGTTCCTGCCCGTAGCATTCTTTCCGGGTACTACTGGAGCCATTTACCAGCAATTTGCGCTGACGATTGCCTTTGCGGTTGCCATTTCGACCTTCAATTCCATTACACTGTCTCCAGCGCTATCGGCTCTGCTGCTACGACCTCGCTCTACCCAACCGGGGTTTTTAAACCGAATGTTTGGTGGATTCAACCGATTTTTAGATAACGTTCGCAACAAGTATCAGCGATCGCTAAGCTGGCTGGCTCAGATCAAATACATTGTTCTAGCCCTTTTCGTGGCGACCTTATTTCTAACGGCTTGGGTTTACACCATTGTGCCTGCTGCCTTCCTGCCTGAAGAAGATCAGGGCTACTTTATTACGCTGGTACAGGCACCGGAAGGGGTATCCCTTAACTACACAAAAAAAATTCTCGACCAAGCCTCAGCAGAGATACGCAAGAATCCTGAAGTTGCGTCTAACTTTGCCGTCACGGGCTTTAGCTTTGCTGGTGTGGCACCCAACCAGGGCATTATGTTTACCCTGCTGAAGCCCTGGGAAGAGCGCAAGAAAGCGTCTCAAACTGTACAAGCAATTATCCAAGAGGAGCAAGGCAAGTTCTTTGGGATGCCCCAGGCGCGAATCTTTTCGTTAAACCCGCCTCCCATTCAGGGACTAGGTAACTTTGGCGGTTTCCAAATGGAAATGCAAGATCGACGCGGTAATTTACCTCTAGATGCGCTGGTGGGTAATTTGTACAAGCTGCTGGGTGCGGCAAATCAAAACCCTGACTTGCAGGCCGTTTTTTCGACCTACTCGGCCAATACGCCCCAGTTACTGGTGGAGGTGAATCGCGATCGCGCCAAATCCCTTAACATCAACATTGACGATATTTTTGACACCCTTCAGAGTTTCTTGGGTTCACAATACGTCAACGACTTTAACTTAGACCAGCGCAGCTATCGCGTCTACGTTCAGGCAGATCAGCAATTCCGCTCCAAGCCCGACGATGTGAAGCAGCTTTACGTGCGCTCTCAAGATGGGCAAATGGTTTCGCTTGGCAACCTGTTGACTATTACCCCAGTCACTAGCGCCCAGGCGATTACCCATTACAATCTGTTCCGGTCGATTTCGGTACAGGGAGGTGCAGCGCCGGGTAGGAGTTCGGGTCAGGCGATCGCCGCCATGGAAGCAACTGCCGCTCAGGTTTTGCCGAGCGGTATGGGTTACGAATGGACGGGCACTGCCCAGGAAGAGCTAGAAGGAGGCGGACAAGCGCCACTGCTATTTACCTTCGGACTCATTATGGTGTTTTTGGTACTGGCGGCTCAGTACGAAAGCTACATCGACCCAGTGATTATTATGCTGACGGTGCCATTGGCAATTTTGGGGGCGCTGGGGGCACAGTTTTTACGAGGGTTGCCGAACGACGTGTATTGTCAAGTCGGATTGGTAATGTTAATCGGTCTGGCGAGTAAAAACGCCATTCTAATTGTGGAATATGCCAACCAGCTCCGAGAAAAGGGGTTTTCGATTACCAAAGCGGCGATCGAAGCGGCTCAAGAACGGTTGCGCCCCATTTTGATGACCGCCCTTTCTGGGTTAGTTGGCTTCTTTCCGCTGGTGATTGCGAGCGGTGCAGGTGCAGCTAGTCGGCGATCGCTTGGCACAGCCGTCTTTGGCGGCTACTTAGTCGCCACCTTTCTCAGCCTGTTTGTAGTACCCATTCTCTACATCTTGATCAAAACGGCAAGCGATCGCGTCCTACCCCGTCGAGACATACCCGATTTGGATGAAGTAGAAACACCCCTGCCACCACAAAAAGTCAGACCCTAGTGAAACTCACCGCACCGCTCTCAGCCGCAGGGGCAGGATTAGCTCAGCGCATCGACGCGGACGCATCAGACTAACCAGAACTGCCCAAGCCTAGTTTGATTCGGCTCTTGCTCCCGCTGGTAAGTATAGCGGTAGCCATGATCAATAGGACGCCTCCCTGTCATTCCCGCGCAGGCGGGCATCCATCTGCTCGATAGGTGCGGGGGTGGATTCCCGCCTGCGCGGGAATGACGCTGGCATGTCCTAAGCTTTATGACTATGGCTACAGTTCAACCTAAATAAAAACAAGATTCTAAAAGTCTGCGCCGCCCGCACAGCGGGCGGAGTAGACTTTTAAGGCTTTATATTTAATTACGCCCATCTACTTATTGAATTATGCAAAGCATATCTTCGGGTTATGCCACGTAAAGGCTACCTAATAAGACTTGTCTATTGCTTCATCCTTGGTGTTTGTGCGCCGTTCTGGAGTACTGCGGTTGAACTTCAGGTGAACAGAACGAGTTTGTACCCCATCTACAGCCACAGCCAAAATTGGGAAATCAATTAGTCCATCCTGGAAAGACATGTGGAAACGGAAGGTGCCATCGGGGTTGAGTTTGATCGGTTGTCCGGCGATGGTAACGGTTGCATCTGGTTCCGTTGCACCGTATACAATGAGTTCCGCATCGGCAACCAGCCAAAACTTGCGCGCCCGTAGGGGTGGCATGGACGCGCCAAACCCAATTCCGGACATGCCAATGCCGGACATGCCAATGCCAGACATGCCAACTTCTGGTGCAAACACATAGGAACTGACGGCACCTGGCACAAATCCAGTCGGTATCAGTTTAGTCGTCATAGACTCTAGAGCGCTGCCAGAAACCATGTGCATTGAGCCAAACAATGAACCGGGCACCTGTTGCATTGAGCCAAATAGAGACCCTGCTAATCGCATAGCCTCAGTTGACTGAGCCATATCAAAAATTTCATCATACAAGGGGTTTTCGACCGCTGCCGTGCGCTGGTCAGGTGGAACCAGGGCTAAGAATGTTCTGCCTTGTAGCTCGTTATTCCAATCCAGCGTCATAAATTGGTCTTCAAACCAATCCGAAGGATAGATCGGCGGAATGCGAACCGAGTTTGAACGAGCCAGCAATAGCCACGCACCCGATGCTGTTAAATAGCCAATTTCTGCTACATAGTCGCGATCGCTGACTGGAATTGGCACGTACCAGCTCCGTGATAGCTCATCGCAATCATATTGCTGCATGCTATGAGATTGTTGGTTGTTGATATCTAAAGCCGTCACATCGTAAAGACGTAACGCCAGCCGCTGTCCTCCTTGCTGACGAACAGTTTCACGATGCTCGTTAGGAATATCCCAGTAGGCATACCCCCATTGAGGATCGCGGGGCATTAGGACAATGCGACTTTCACCATAGCCTTCGGGCAGGTCAACTAATCCCTCATCGACATCTGCCAATGCTTCACGGGATAGATCTGTCTGACCCACATCAAATTTGGTTGCTTCTACTAATGATTGCTCTTCCTCGCTAGAGCGCATACCCAGGGCAGCCGCTTCCGCTACCAGAGCAGCCCCACCAGCTAAGACGGCTCCGCTTGGCGGCATAGTGCTTGGCGGCATAGTAGGTTCAACGGGCGAAGGGGGGACTGACGCAGGGGCTGCTAGGGGCGTGTCTGGAATCACATCAGCCTCAGTAACATCAGCCTCAGTAACATCAGCCTCAGTAACAGATACAGGGAAATCGGTAGCCGAAGCGACTGCTAAGACAGCAGCTATGGGAGCGATCGCCCTATCGTCGGCAATCTCAGCTCCCACGATCGGTGCATCAACCGCTAGGTCTTGCTCTGAGGCAACGGATAGAAGAGGGGCGATCGCTGCGGGTACGCGAACCGCGTTTGACCGCGCCAACGCCAGCCATTCCCGATCGGCTGTTGAGTAACCAATTTCTGCCAGATAATCTCGCTCGGCGGATGGAATGGGAACGTGCCGATCTTGGTCTAGCTCAGCTACGTTGTAGTCCTGAATGCTATGGGCAGATTGGTGATTTAAGTCAATGTCGGTGACATCGTACACACGCAGGGTCAGATCTTGACCGCCCTTCTGGCGCAGTTCAGATCTATAGGCTTCGGGGACTTCCCAGTACGCGTAGGCATCATCAGAACTCCGAGGAGTCAGAATAATTCGACTTTTGGGCGCAGTCTTACCGATTAGTGCAGCACCCAAGGCGATCGCTCCTGCCGCTGCACCCGCTGCCATCGCGCTGCTATTAGCTGAGCTAGAAGCCGGAATGGTAGAAGGTGGGTTCACTCTCGAAGCGTCAGGTGGGGCGATCGCTCCTACGGCAACAGGGGGTGTGACTGGCTCCGTCGGTACAACGGGAGGTGTTGCAGCAGATGTTGAGCTAGGTGCTGGGTCAGAACGCCGACCCTTAAAGAACCAAAGCAGTCCTCCCCCCAGCACTGCCAGCAAGGGCAATAGCCACCACAGAGGGGATTTCGACTCTTGGACTGCGCTGGGTGTTGCTGCCGCGTCAGGAGAAGCTGCGTCAGGAGAAGCTGCGTCAGGAGAAGCTGCCGCTACATTTGGGGATGTTAGTGGGGATGCTAGTGGGGATGCTAGTGGGGATGTTAGTGGGGATGCTAGGGTGGACGAAGCGCCTAGAGCGACTGAAGAGTTAACGGATGGCGTAGCAGCCACTACAACATTCGCTTCGGTTTGTCTAGCTTGAGCAATTACGTCTTGGCCAACTGAAGATGTCGCAAATCCCAAAAATGCCAGCACCGCTGGACTAGGTGCCGCTTTGTAAACATAGCCACGGGGCTGAGAGTAAGGATACTTTGGATCGTCGGGTAGCGTATTGTGCATTGACACAATTTTTACGCCGCCGTCTTGGTTCAACACTTGGCTGGCGATCGCATAGCTAATTCCATCCGATCCCAGCTCTTGAATCACTGCTGCTGTATCGTCAGCAGCAACTTGCGTAGTGGTGGCTCCAGACTGGAACGGTGCCGCTTGAAACACGGCATAACGGCTCAGTGCCAGTCGAGTGTCGCTGGTATCGGGACGGTCTACAAACCGCACTGGCCCCGGCGCTCCGCCAACCTGTGACCAATCCGTAATTTCGCCACGAAACATTCTAGCGAACTGTTCAAATGTCAAATTGCCATTGAATGGATTGTCGGCACCGACTATGATGGCGATCTTTTCCCGACTAATGGGGACTTCTATCAACCCTTGGCTCTTTTCTGCGTCGGTCAGAGGCCGCCCCACTGCCGCTAGGTCAGTCTGCCCGTCTAATAAGGCTTCTAATGCTGCATCTGTACCGTCTGCCGCCAATTCGACCGTGGTTCCTTGATACTGATTCTCAAAACGATTTTTGAGACTTTCATTAATGACCGTCATACTGCTGGAGCCGTCAATCTTGACCAGCAGATCGTCAGGAAGGGTTGTAGGTAGAGGAAAAGCTGTAGGAGATGGAGATTGCGCCAAAGCCGGAGCACCTGCCAAAACCGCACTTAAAGAATTAGAGGTAGTGGCTAGAGCACCTAGCAGCATCAACGTCAGAATCGAAGTCTCTTGTTTTCGTAACATCGTTATGGGGGCAGCCTAGCTTGCTCAGAATCTTAAAGTTAATTTTTGCAAAAGACGCCCCAATTATATAGCCCCTTTCCTGGGTAGAAGTTAGTGGTGAGCTAAAACGAGTAAATCTGTTTAGTTTTTAGCTCGGTTGATTTTAAGTCTGACCGATTCAGCCCAATAAACCCTCAAACTAGCTGAGAGTGAGGATTAAGCTATGGCGATCGCACTCCAACTCTTCGCTCAGTTGCAAAAAAGCCAGCCAGAAACCTCATGATTTGGCTCAACCAATACGTTTCTAGTCAGCCATAGTCTTTTACTGATAAGTATTCTCTATATAAGTAGTTCAACCTAAATAAAAACAAGATTCTAAAAGTCTGCGCCGCCCGCGCAGCGGGCGGCGCAGACTTTTAAGGTTTTATATTTAATTACGCCCATCAAAAAATCTTTACCAATTTAGGACTACCGATTTGTGAAATGGGTTGTGGGAGGTGGGGCAGACTGAGCCTGCCCCACCTCTCACAACCCATTTGGGATTGCTGTAGAATTTGCCAGTTGGAAAATATTGTGGCCAACTCGAAAAAAATGGGAACCTCTGCGCCGCACAGGTTCCCAAGAATAAATAATCTATTGCAAACACGGCCTCAATGGATTTCCCGTATATCGTTACCAAAGCCCTCTAACTGGAGCCGCTGTAGGGCGAGCGGCAGGAGCAGACTGTGTGCTGGGAAACTGGGTTTGATAGTTGCCAACCACTGGAGTGGGTCGAACGGGCTGAAAGGGGGGCAGCAAGAGTAGCGACGTATCAAATGGGTTGTTTAGATCAGCCGTGCGAATGGTCGGGTCAGTTTCTGTCTGTTGCTGGAGCGCATTGACATAGAGACTGTGAATTCCTCTTCCATCACCAGTAATGTTGTTTTCGGGAAAAGGACCGATCAGCCAAGTGACAGATCCAACAGGACCCCGGTTGCGAAAGAAGGTACCACTCGCACCGAAATATTCATCTTCAAACGCTTCTTGAAGCGTTTGCAATTCGTTTAAATTGTTAGTATCGCTGTCGGCTTGTTGTGCTGTTGCAGTACTCGAAAAGAGGGCAGACGCACCAACTAGCGTTACCAGCCCCAATAAAACTCTAAACCTCACGCCCATAGGATTCAGTCCTCAAACTTTGCCCATCATGCTAGCTCACTTTAAGCGATGGAGCGCAGTTTTTTGTGCAGGATTGGATCGCCTGACCTAGGGAGATAACGCTAGGTTGGGTGATACAGACGTTCTAAATTGGCGTGAGGTTGATTTCGCTGCAAGAACTGGGTTGCAGCCAGCACATTTAGCGGACGGCTAAAGAGATAGCCTTGTATTTCTTCGCACTGGAGCGATCGCAGCTTAGCAAGTTGGTCAGACGTTTCTACACCCTCTGCTATAACTCTAAGGTTTAAACCACGCCCTAGCGCCATGATGGCAGTAATAATAGCAACATCGTCTGGGCTATCTGCCAGATCTTGTATAAAAGAGCGATCGATCTTGAGGGCGTGCAGGGGGAATTTCTTTAGGTAGCCCAGAGACGAGTAGCCCGTCCCAAAGTCATCCAGAACGATGCGAATCCCCATGAGACGCAGGTCGTTCAGCAGAATTGTAGTAAATTCAACGTCTCGCATAGCAGCCGTTTCTGTGATTTCTAACTCAAGGCAAGTGGCAGAAACGCCCGTTTCTGCCAGAACTTGGGCAATTTGCTCAACTAAGTTAGGTTGTTGAAACTGTCGAGCCGAAAGGTTTACAGCTACCCGTAGAGGTGCCAACCCTGCCACTTGCCACGTTTTGATTTGGGTGCAAACCATTCGTAGTACCCAAGCGCCAATCGGAACAATCAACCCGTTGTCTTCTGCCAACGAGATAAAGGTTTGCGGTGCAACCACGCCTAGTTTTGGATGCTGCCAGCGCAGGAGTGCCTCCATTTGGGTAACTTCTCCCGTCAGAATGTTGATCTGAGGTTGATAGTAGAGACTAAATTCGTTGCGCTCTAACGCATAGTGAAGACTGCTATCTAGGGTCAGGCGCTCTGACGCTTTGGAATTGAGCGTAGGAGTGTAGAACTGATAGTTGTCTCGGCCTCGATCTTTGGCACGGTAGAGCGCTGCATCGGCATTTTTGATCAGTGTTTGGGCATCTTTACCGTCTTGAGGATAGAGGGCAACCCCAATGCTGCTGGTGACATGGAGTTCGTGATTTTCTAGGCAAAAAACTGGTTTGAGCGCATACGAAATGCGCTGAGCAATCTTAGCAGCGGCTTCAACGGATGTAATTTCTGGAAACAACAGCGTAAACTCGTCGCCGCCCCAGCGGGCAATGGTGTCTTCTTCACGCAGGCAACTCATGAGTCGCTGGGTCGATTGCTCTAGTAGCTGATCGCCGATCGCATGTCCAAGGGTGTCGTTAATGGTTTTGAAGTGATCTAGATCCAAAAACATGACGGCGAAGCTCTCTCCGGTACGGCGGGCACGAGCCAGGGTAAGATACAGCCGCTGGTTAAACATCATGCGGTTGGGCAGCCCGGTTAGAGCATCGTGAAACGCTTGATGGCGCATTTGCTCTTCGGTGCGCTGCCGTTTAATGGCACCCCCAATGCTGGCAGCGATCGCCACCAAAATCGACTCTTCACTGCTAGACCACTGCCGTTCAGACTGGCAATCATCGAAACCAATGTAGCCCCAGAATTCTTCCTCAATAAAAATGGGCACCATGACCAGCGACAGAATGCTATCTGGCTCTAAAACCTCGCGTTCGGCTGGGCAAAACTGTTGAGCTGTGCGGCCAAGAGTCTGACCTGCGGCAAAGGTTTCATACCAGCGAGCCTCGCTGAATGTGCTGTAGGGCAGGCTTTGCCAATGAGGCTGGTGTATCCCCGATAGTGCTGGCGATCGCACCCACTCATGGCTCATACTCATTGCCAACTCACCCGTCTCAGAATGAAGATGGTTCTGGTAGATGTAAACTCGGTCAACCCGTGCGGCTTCCCCCAAAATAGCCAGCGCCTGTGGAATAGCCAGCGTCGAGTCGGTATTGGTTAACAAACAGCTAGTCGCAGCCGCCACCCCTTGCAGCAGGTTATCTCGATTTAGCAGCGCTAGTTCCACCCGTTTGCGCCGGGTAATATTGTCTGCTGTGCCTTCATAGCCCACCAAGTTGCCAGCCGCATTGTAGAGCGCCCGTGCCGATTCAGAAATCCAGATGATGCTGCCGTCTTTGCGGTAGACCTCCGATTCAAATCCTAGGACTTCTCTCTGTTCGGCCATAATCTGCATAAATTCTATGCGGCGGTTGGGATCTACGTAGAGCTGTTGTTGAATGTTCGTTAAGCTATTACTTAGATCTTCAGGCGAATCATAGCCATAGAGCCTTGCCAGCATTGGATTAACGGTGATGTAATGCCCATCGAGCGTACTCTGAAAAATACCCTCCACGGCGTTTTCAAAAATACCCCGATATTTAATTTCAGCCGACTGAAGGGCTTCTTCGGCTAGGTTCTGTTCAATCGCAATCCCTGCTAACCGGGTAGACATCTCCAGCAGTTGCCAATCTTGAACGATTGGCTCACAAGGGTAACGATGATATAGAGCAAGGCTGCCTAGAACCGTACCTTGAGCTGAAAAAATAGGCACAGACCAGCAAGATCGCAGGTTGTGTCTGAGGGCAAGGTCTCGGTGGTTATTCCAGTATGGATGGTGGGCAATATCGTTGACCACGACGGGTTGGCGCTGATACATTGCCGCCCCGCAGGAACCAGCATTAAGGCCAATGGCTAAGCCATTAATTTGCTCAATGTAGTCAGCGGGCAGGTTAGGCGCTGCCCCATGACGTAAGTGAACACCATCGGCATCAAGCAAGACAATAGAGCAAAGGATACCGTCAATTTGAGTCTCAACAAACTGTACTAGGCCATTGAGCACATCGGGCAAATTGGCATTGGTCGCAATCATTTCTAAGATTTGCTTTTGCCCTGCTAGCAGATTTTCGGCTTGCTTACGTTCGGTGATATCTCTGGAGGTGGCAATAATTTCGTTGACCTGGCCTGTTTCGAGATCTAATATCGCCTTACCCTTGGTTTCAAACCAGAGGTATTCGCCATTTTTACAGCGAATGCGGTAGCGAAATGGGCTAGCTTCTGGACTTTCTTTGTAGGCGGCAGCTAAGGTTTGGGCGTGGCAGTGGCGTACCAGGTCAACATCTTGAGGATGGATGAAGCTCAAGTGCGATCGCCCTAACATTTCACGCGGTTCGTATCCCAACAGGGCACGACAGGCGGGCGAGGCATAGCAATAAACGCCAGTGGGCAAGTAGCGTGCAATCAAATCGGTGGAGTTTTCGGCCAACAGTCGATAGCGGGCTTCGCTACGGCGTAGAGCAGCGTTGGCTTGCAGTCGCTCTAGGGCAAGCGAAATGGCTGCGGCTCCGGCTCGCAATAAATCGACTTCTGACGGTTCCCAAACCCGGATTTCGACACAATTATCAAACCCAATAAAGCCAAAGAACTCACCGTTGACAATCAACGGCAAGAGCAGAATTGACAAAATACCCCGTGGTTCCAAGATCGCCCGCTCTGCTTCTGACATCGTCGCCACAGTGCCAGAGTAGACCTTACCTTGAGACAAAAGCTCTTCTTGCTGAGAACCAGTATCGGCGTAGAGAAGGTTTTGTAGGAGAGGATGATCGATTTGGGGCGCGATGCCTGCTGCACACCACTCACCCTTTTGACTCATCAACAATCGTCCCGATGCGTCGTAGCTGTTGTTAAACACGTAGACCCGGCTAGCATCTGCTACGTCGCCTAGCAATCCCAAAACAGCTCTGTGAATGTCATCTTGGCTATCGCAGACCAGCAGTTGCTGTTGTACCTCTACCAGTGTGGCTAAATACTGCTCACGTTGAGCCAGGGCCTCTTCTGCCCGTCGCTGTTCGGTAATGTCTTCATAGGTGCCCAGCACCCCGATCACAGTTCCATCGGCATCGTGAATGGGTACTTTGCTAACGTCTTGCCACACTTTTCGCCCGTCTGCATACGTTTTGGGACGAATCAAGTGTAAAAAGGGAATATTGGTTTCTATAACTTGTCGATCGCTGGCTTGAAACATCTCTGCTTGAACTGCGTCCCAAACTTCGACATCGGTTTTGCCAATCACGTCGCTGGGGCTGGCCAAGCCCGCCGATTCAGCAAATAACTGGTTGGCTCCCTGGTACACCGAATTTCTATCTTTCCAAAAAATATACTGGGGAATGTTGTCGAGGATTAGCCGCAGAAATGCTTCTTTTTCTTGCAGGGCGCGCTCAACCCGTTTGCGGTCGGTGATGTTACGTGCCGTTAGCACACAAGAGCGATCGCCACAGCGAGCGAGGCGGGCTTCAAAATAGCGCTCTTCACCCTGTAGCAACAGCGCATAGTCATAGGTTTGCAGCCGACCCGTTTGTCGAGTGAGTGCCATCTTCTGACGGATTTGCTGAGCTACTTCAGCGGGTAACACGTCTTCTAATGATTGACCAATGAGCTGGTCGAGCGGTTGAAGTAAATCCTCTTCTTGTTCAGCTTGAGCATACAGATAAATACCCGCATCGCTAATAACGAATAGCATTTCGGGAATTGCTCGCAGCAAGTCTCGGTTGTAGGTTTCGCTATGTCGCAATGCTTCTTCTGTTTGCTTTCGTTTAGTGATGTCTTGCACCATACCAAAGGCTGCAAAGGATTGATTCACCGATCCGCGAACCGCAGAGCAGGTTAACAAGCCCCAAAATACCTCTCCATTTTTGCGAACGTAGCGCTTCTCTAGTTGAAAGGAGTCTTGCTTGCCCACTAGTAAATCTGAAAACGTTTCCAGATCTAGGGCTAGATCGTCGGGGTGGGTAATATCGGCGACGGTCAAGAACGGCACCTCTTCGGGAGTGTAGCCAAAAAGCTGATGCCACAGGGGGTTGGCACCGATAAGTTGACCGTTGATATCAGTGAGGCCAATGGCGATCGCCGAGCTGTTAAACACCGCACGAAACTGGTCTTCACTATGGCAGAGCGCCTGTTCCATGCGTTTCTGCTCGGTGATGTTTTCGCTCATGCCAAACGTGAACTGGAGTTCGCCAGCGACACTACGCACGGCTGCAACGGTTAAGCGACACCAAAAAATGTTGCCCGTTTTGTGGATGTAGCGCTTTTCAATTTGATAATGGTCGCGATCGCCGCGCAGCAGCTCTTGAAAAAGCGTGAGGTCGGTAGTTACGTCGTCGGGATGGGTGAAGTCGGCAAAGTGTTTGTGGCGAAATTCATCAATGCTGTAGCCAAACATATCCGCAGCCATGAGGTTGGCGTCTAACACAAATCCGTCAAGGCTGGTTAACCCAATCCCAATTGCCGCGTTTTCAAAAATGGCTCGAAATCGCTCCTCTTTCTCACGCAGGGCTGCCTCGGCCTGTTGAAGCTGGATCACCGCACCCAATTGAGCCGCGATCGCCGAAACTAACCCCACCAGTCGATGATCTTCTTGGCGCGGTTCAAACATAAAAAACACGAGCACCGCAACTAGGCATCCGTCAGCTAAAATAGGCAACCCCAGACCAGCTTTAAGGCCAACAAAAGGGGCTGCATCGGGTTGAATAAAAACGTTCTCTGGTTGGGCAGAGACATCGGGTACCCACTCCGACTGACCACTGACCCAAACTCGACCTGGCAACCCAACACCAGGTCGCACCAGCACATGCTCACTGATATGACCAACGGAATGCAGAGCTTCTGGGTTCTGGCTGTGCCAAACTGAGCTACAGGTTAGAACAGAGTGATCGTTATCAGGAAACCAAACCTCTCCAATATTCCAGTCGGTTAGGTAGCAAACTTGTTTGACCACAGCCCGCAACGCTGTCTGTAGGACGGTTAAGTCTGCATTAGGTCTAGCCAGCGATCGCGCATCAGTTGCAGCACATTCTTTGTTAGTCAGTGGTATGGATGGCGCGTCAACTAAGTACCCAGTATCATCAAGGGCATTCAAACCAGATGTTGATTGGCATGAGAAGTCAGAAATCATTGGCCGTCAGTAGGCATCTCGGCTAAGAGCGGGTTAAATCAATTCAAGTAAACGGACTCCTTCAGCTCAATATTTCAACCTGACGTTTACCTTTTAAGACCCTGTTTGAAATGTATTCTAGACGGTTGATTGTGCAGACGCGAGGCATCTGAGAAATCATCCTTAAAACAACCTCTAAAAGCTTCGTGCAGTGAGTAAACCCTTAAAAAGGTAAATATTATGTGTAAGATGCAACCCAAATATACGAATCTGGAACGTTATGCTGTTTTTAGATGTAGGTTAGGCAGGGCTACGGGAGATCTAACCAATAGGGTTGGTTCATTCACTGTGCAATTAACCGACTTGTGGAGCAGTTAGGCGATCGAGCAACAACCTCGAACGTTGATTGCAAGGTAGACACATCTATTTCTAAGTTATTCAGCCAGAATCCGGACAAATTGCAAAATAGTTTGAACTCAGAGGTGTCAATTTAGATTAGCTTATTTGATGATCAAGCTAAAACAATTGGCTCAAACACCCATAAGTGAACGGCGATCGCCATTCACTTGGTTTGTTTTGATACATTTGCGTAACTTAAATGTTAGCTACTAATAGCATTCCCTAATTCGGTCACGCCGTCGCTCTCATACTGAGCAACTCCACTAGCAACAGGTTAAGTTCTATGTCACCCTGTTGCTACCAAGTGCAGTTATAGCGGTAGCCATGATCAATAGGACGCCTCCCTGTCATTCTCGCGCAGGCGGGAATCCATCTGCTCGATAGGTGCGGGGGTGGATTCCCGCCTGCGCGGGAATGACGCTGGCATGTCCTAAGCTTTATGACTATGGCTATAGCTGGGGAGGTCGAGTGCGATTCAAGAGTTAGCGTATCCCTATCCAAGTAAAAAAATCTTGATGTGTAAATAGCTCTAATAGTAGCAACGCAATGAAGCCAATCATGGCAAATCGTCCATTAATCTGTTCGGCATAGGCAGTCCAGCCAAAGGCGGGTTCGGGCTGCACAGAAGAGGGCTGAGAGGGGGACGTGGGTGTAGGTGTGTTACTGCTCATAGAATCGTAAGCGGAAAATTGCTCGTGAATGGGTCAGAGGTTGCTTAGAGACTGGTCGTAACTTGTTCCTCGGAACGAGTGCAGCAAAGCCAACGGCTTTGCCCAGGATGGCTGGTGCGGACATCCCTTATCCTTCCTTCTTTCTCTCTTCATCGTGCTCTAGTTTTTGAACGGCTTCGATGAGCGATCGCACCTCTGCCGTGCCTTCGGATGGCTCAAACCCCAGAGGCAGTTTGCCGCGAACTAACATCCGCAGACCTAAGGAACCTAAGCTGGCAAGCCCCTGTACATCGCGGAACGAGTTGCCCATGACTTTGAGACCAAAGCGGCGCTCGTCAATCCAGCCGCCTTCTTTTACCAAGTCTACCAGCACCTTGCGGTGACGAATGGAGCGGCTCGACTGCTCATCGTGGCGATCGAGGATCTGTTGTTTAATGTTGCTAATTTGATCCAGGGGTGCAACGTCCATTGGGCAAACAGAATTGCAGTAGTAGCATCGGGTACATGCCCAAACCCCTTGTGTGCTGTTGTTGTAATCGTCTAACCGGACTTCGGTCTGGCTATCGCGGTTGTCCGCAACCATGCGATATGCTTTGGCTAAAGCGTGAGGCCCAACGAATTCGGGGTTTGTTTCACGAGCTGCACATTCTGAATAGCAGGCTCCACAGAGGATGCAGTTTCCGGTTTGGTTGAGGCGATCGCGCTCTTCTGGGGTTTGTAAAAACTCGCGTTCTGGAACCTGGCGAGCCTCTGTACTGACATAGGGATCAACAGCCTGTAAGTTATCCCAAAAGCTCTGCATATCCACCACCAAATCTTTAATAACAGGCATGTTGCCCATTGGAGCAATAACAAAGGTGGGCATTTCAGCAGGAGCAGAGCCGTTAGTAGTTTGGCTGTTATGAATATGCTGCAATCGAGCAATCTCGCTGCCTACATTTTCTTTGCAGGCTAGGGCAGAGCGTCCATTAATTCGCATGGAGCAGCTACCGCAGATGGTGTTACGGCAGTTTTTGCGGAAGGCGAGGGTGCCGTCTTGTTCCCACTTCAGGGTATTAAGACAATCTAAGATAGTGTTGCTTGGGTCTGCTTCCAGTTGGTAGGTCTGAAAAGCCGGAGCAGTGTTGGCGGTTTGCCGTAAAATCTTGAATTGAATCTGCATACGGGATGGGTCGATGTTGAAGTAAGGGAATATGGATGAAGAAACTTGAAGGTGATGAAGAGACTTGAAGATATAGAGGCTTAATCAGGGAGCTTTAATTTAGAGGAACGCAAGCAAGAACAGCAGTAAACCTTGCAGCGATCGCTCACTATTAGCCTTAACTTGGATTTTCCCACCCGCATCTTTGCTGACGTAAGGGTTTAGATTTGGCTTTTAAGTTGATTGAGCTAAATTCTGGGCGTTGTACGTCCATGTCGTTGCTTTCTACAGTTTAAGTCTCAATCCTCTAACCATGCCGAAACTCGGATATATTTTCACTTGCCCATCTCATCTAAAAAACTCAGTAGTGGTAGTGATGTAAGGATTTTTTGATGGGCTGGCTTCGCCCGCCCATCAAAAAATCCTTACCAATTTAGGGCTACCAAATTTCAGATTAGACCTCACTGCACAAATGCCTTTTTGAGGGCGTAAATCGTTTCCCGCAAAGCCGGGAAACGATTTACGCAGGAGGTCTATCCTTTGTGCAAAAGGGCAAGAAACGTATAGCCTTTGGAAGGCTTGTACAAGAGTACACGCAACTTTTAATGTACTTTGTTTAGGCTGGCTCTGTCTGGCACAATTAAAATCTGGGTTTGCAACATACTTGATTTTTAACGTGGTGAAGTAGTTTCTCATGGATAGAAAACTTGCTGCTGAGCACTTTGATGCGGGTTGTTTCAAAACTGAAGAAATTACTGCTTTGAATGTGGGAAACTTTAAGCTTATAATTACGGAATATGGCTTTATTTATTTAATCGAGTCCTTATAAGTACGTTTATAAAGCTGCAAGTATATCTAGCAATCTTCTCTCTTTTGAACCGAAGGATGTTCCCAACGTGATGACTGAAACTGTAGTATCTCCATTAACTGGAAAAGCCCTGCTTCAAAAGGTAAAAGAACTTGCCCATTTGAAACCCCGAGAAAAAGCAATTCGCTGTGGTTATCAGACAACAGGAAAAAACAGCCAGACTCGCGTCAATCTAGGCGCTTTCTATGAGGCGCTGTTGGCGGCACGAGGTATCTCTCTGGGTGCTGATGGCGATCGCGATGGTCGTGGGCGCGAGCCAACCTATCGGGTCAGTGTTCATAAGAACGGCCAAATTGTAATTGGTGCCACCTACACTGAAAAAATGGGTTTAAAATCTGGCGATGAATTTGAGATCAAACTGGGCTACAAGCACATCCACTTGATCCAAATAGATGCCGAAAAAGACGACGCAACGGACTACGAGGAAGACTGAACCCATTTTCGGGTAGCAGTTTGGTAGAAATGATTGGGAAGTCTAGTTTCTTGTGTTCAAAATCGACAGAGCCAAACCGCACAGCTAGATATCTAGGACTTACACACCTGATACGAAAATCAAGAAAGTTGAATGAATTTACGGGCGCTCCGCGCCCGTAAATTCATTCAACTGCATGAGTCCTAATATTGAGATGACCTTTTAAGTAGTTCAACCTAAACAAAAACAAAATGCTAAAAGTCTGTGCCGCTCGCCGCGCGAGCGGCGCAGACTTCTAGGGTTTTATATTTAATCACCCCCCACCTATTCATATTCTGGGATTGCAGTGTTAAAGAGGTTGCAATTTAAAGTTGATTAACTTCTTTGATCGTGTGTCGGAAACCCTGGCAGAGGTATCATCCCCATTGCTAGTGGGTAGTTTTTACCTGGTCTGGCTGCTGCTGTGGCTGCCGATCGCCTTTCCCTTGGCGATCGCCCTACGCTGGCATCCCCATCAGCCGATTACACCTGCCCAAAAACTTCCCCTGTTGGCATCGTTGTATTTACTAGCTCCTTTGGTGGTTTGGGGCTTTGCACGGGGGTTAGGTGAATCATTTTCTACCTATGGCCTAGAGATTCGTTCTGGGTTGTTAGGGGCTGTGGGGTTGGGTTGGCTTATGGGTGTGTTGGGGTTGGTCGGAATGTTGGCTATACAGATGGGATTGGGCTGGGTGCAGTGGCAGTTGCCAGCGGCCATGCCGGAAAATGCCCTAGTCCAGAACGCCTCTCCTTTCAGGAGCGTTTACGGATCGAGCATCCAACTACTATCTACGCTGGCGCTGGGTTTGTGGGTCAGTGTGACTGAAGAGTTGATATTTCGCGGATTTGTTGTGACTCAGTTACAGCAGGATTATGTGCCCTGGGTGGCGGCGGCGATCGCCAGTCTTATATTTGCACTGCTACATTTGCTCTGGGAAGGTCGCAATAATGTTCCCCAGTTGCCAGGTCTATGGCTGATGGGTATGGTGCTGGTCTTGGCTCGCTGGGTGAATGAAGGGGATTTAGGGCTTGCAATTGGGCTTCATGCTGGATGGATTTGGGCGATCGCCAATTTGGAAGCCGCTCAGCTTTTAATTCCTACCGGGCGAGCTAGCGAGTGGCTCACGGGTCTGGGGGGAAAACCCCTGGCGGGAGTGATGGGTATTTTGTTTCTGCTGGCAACCAGTGCTGCTTTGTTACTGGTCTAAGAGGATGTTTGAAAAGTGGTCTGCTGTGATTTTAGGCACCTGTTGATCCCCCTAGCCCCCTTAAAAAGGGGGGAACTGGACTCAAAGTCCCCCTTTTTTCTAGCGCAGCGGCGCGCCAGCGCGGGGATTTAGGGGGATCGATACCGTTTTTATACCAGCGACGGGACTTTTAAAACATCCTCTAAGACATTACAGCGTTTTACGCTTGGATAAAATCAAATTTTTGATCAAGAGCCGCGCTCAGCGCGGCTCTCATCAAAAATTTGTACCCCATGCACTTGAAACGTGCTGTATTTCTGAGCTGAGTAATCCGGTTTTTAGTAACCTGTTATACCTTCTCATAATCGAGCAAGACTGAAAATAGCCCCTTATTCTATTAACGATGATTCACCTTATCTGTTGCAAAGGGTCTACTACAGGCACATGAGTATTTCTACAGAACCGCAGGTTATTGATCATTCCCAAGCGAGCCAAGACTACCCGCTGGCGGCAGTTCCGCTGGATGCTCGCAAGCCAATCTGGTCGCTGGCTCCTCTGCTAATGGGTTTTGCGCTAACCTCCACTACCTTGTTTGCTGGGGGAGCGATTGGGCCAGCATTTAGCTTTACTAATATTCTCTGGCTAGTAGTAATCGGCAATCTATTGTTGGGTTCCTACTGTGCTGCGCTTGGATATATTGCCAGTAAAAGTGGACTGAGCACTGTGTTGATGGCGCGGTTTAGCTTTGGCAATATTGGCTCTCGCTGGGTTGACTTTATTATGGGTTTTACCCAAATTGGCTGGTATGCCGTCACCAATGCGTTTATTGCCGATGCGTTGACAAATCTGTTAGGTCTACCAGGCTCCTTTAGATGGATTTTCCTGGTTTTCTTTACCTATGCGTTTTGTGTCACTGCATACATTGGCTACACTGCTATAGACTGGCTCAGTCGTATTGCTGTTCCTGCCATGCTGATCTTGATTGCAATTAGCCTGTTTTTAGGCTTTCGAGATGCAGGTGATCTACTTGCTTTAGAGCCTACCAAACCGATGAGTTTTGGGGCTGGGTTGGCTGTAGTGATTGGGACGTTTATCTCAGGGGGAACCCAAGCCACTAACTGGAGCCGATTTGCGAACTCAGGTAAAAATGCAGTCTGGAGTACCTTCCTTGCTTTTACGTTTATTAATGGCTTGCTAGTATTTGCCGGAGCCTTTTGTACCTTAGTCTATGGCAGCGAAGATCTGATTCAAGCGATGGCAAAGCAGGGAATTTTGGTAGGGGGGTTAATCTTACTGATTCTCAATGTTTGGACAACGCAAGACAATACTATTTATGCATTTTCGGTTGCGGGTTCTAACTTCTTTCGGACTACAAAGCGTCACGCATTTGTATTGGGTGGAGCCACGTTTGCATTAGTGCTGGCACTGGCTGGGCTTTATGAGAATGTAATTCCTTATCTGATTCTTTTGGGATCAGTCATTCCTCCGGTAGGCGGCATTATCATGGCGGACTTCTGGCTAAAGCACCAGGGACATTTTCCGTCGCTCAATTCTAAGCTACCAGCTTTTAACTGGGCTGGGGTGATTGCTTATGTAGTGGGGTCGGCAACTGCTTATCTCTCTTCGCAGGCTGGGTTTGGGGTTGGCCCCATTAATGGCATTGTTGTGGCGGCGGTTTTGTATGTGGTCTTGAGCAAGGTAATTCCTCAACGTATCCGCGCTATGGAGCCGTAGGCTGTGCTATTTGGTGTTGCTGATTTCATGTATGAATTTTTCTGAAAGGGGCGCGGAGCGCCCCTTTCAGAAAAATTATACCCAGATTAAGCAGTGCCCTAGTACTCGGCGGCGGAAGTGTAACTACTATTACAGGCTCCCCAGACAAGGGGCTTAAGCCCCTTGTTCAAATGTAGGCAAACTTCCGCCGTTGAGTACTAGTTTTGTCAGCAGTGCTGTTGACGAAACTATTGAGGTTTATTGAAATCTGTCTTCAGAAGGGATGGAAGCGAGAGGGTATGCTCAGGTTGTCCTCTATCTTTCGCCCCTTTTTTTGCATTAGATTTCTTGCGTAAATGCTTTTTTGTGAGCGTGAGTCGTTGCCTAGCGAAGCTGGGAAACGACTCACACAAGAGGTTTATTGTTGATTGTTGGGATAATGCCGTTTTTTCATGCTGCAACTGACTAACTGTATTGTTTTGTATGGAGCGGATTTAGAACCGCATTGGTGCGATCGCTTTCAACTTAAGGGTGATACGATCCACCAGATTGAGTTGGGTGCGCCCTGTGACGCGATTGAGCAGGGTGCGTTGGTGGTGATTCCAGGACTCTATAACAGTCATACCCACATGGGTGATTCCTGTTTGCCCGACGGGGCGACAGGGATGACGTTAGAGGAAGGATTTTTTCGCCCTGATGGCTATAAATATCGAGAGCTGGCTAAGCAATCTCCTGAGGAGCACTTGAGCCATATGGTGGCGCACCTGAACTATATGTCGCGAACGGGCACGATTGGCCATGTAGACTTTCGAGAACAGGGCGTTTATGGTAGCCAGTTGTTGAGACAGGCCTCGATTGAAACCGGGGTGCGATCGCTAATTCTAGGGCAATTTAATCAGCTACCGTTTACTGCTGAACAGTTGCAGCACAATCAAGCGGGGCTAACGGCTGATGCGTTGGTCGAGCTGGAGTCTGTGTTGGCGATCGCCGACGGGTTTTCAGAGAGCACCATGAATGATCTGACAGATGCTGCCTGGACGCAAATTCGTCAAGTCACAAACGCGCAGGGCAAATTGCGAGCAGTTCACTGCCTCGAAAATGACGGCTATCGCACGGTCAGCCTTGCGGTTACGGGGCGGGGAGATTTAGAACGAGCGCTAGATCTGTACGATCCCCATCTGGTCATTCATGCCACGGTTGCCAACGACGCAGAAATTGCCCTGTTGGGGCAAAGTCGGGTTAATGTTGCGCTCAACCCGCGAGCCAACGCCAATTTAGGGCTGCCACTGCCGCCGATCGCCAAACTACTCGACAGCGGCGCAAATCTGTTGTTAGGAACGGACAATGGTTTACTGAATAGCCCTAACCTATTGGCAGAGTTAGACTTTACCTACAAAGTAGCGAAGAGCCAGTTTGGTGATGCTCGCCGTCCCCATCCTAAAGATCTGCTCAAAATGGTGACCAGCAACGTTCGCCATTTTTTGGGCGGCGATACCTACGGCTATCTGGAGGCGGGGCTGCCAGCCGATTTTGTTGTGCTAGATTTCTTCAAACCGCACCTCCGTGCCAGTCGTCACCTGTTGGCATCGGTTGTGACCCGCGTTACTCCTGCTAACGTTCTAGCAACGGTGCATCAGGGACGAATTTTGTATCAAAATAGTGCGTTTGCAATGTACTTAGAAATCGCTTGAGCATAAGGATGCAAAATTTAGTCGGTACGTTGGCATAATTAAAACCCAGACTATAGCAACCCATTTCACAAATCGGCGTTGCTTAATCCGGATATGAATTTTTTTTGAGAGAGGCACGGAGCGCCCCTCTCAAAAAAACCATGCTTCAAATCAGCAATGCCCACAAATCATTTAGGACTGCTATATTGCGATCGCGACAGAGGTCTATAAAGGCCGTTTAAACTTTAAATCGGCATAAAACTAACTTCTATGAAAAACCAGCAGGAATTTTCAAAAGCTGCCGTGTATCGGATTTTGGATGCCAATTTAGACCGGGCGCGCGAGGGCTTGCGGATCGTTGAAGAGTGGTGCCGATTTGGGTTGAATGATGCTTATTCGTCATCGATATGCAAAGAATTGCGGCAAGAGTTGGCGCGCTGGCATCGAGTCGAGTTCCGGGCAGCGCGAGATACTCCGGGTGATTTGGGCACTCACCTAACCCATCCTCAAGAAGAACAGCGGCTGAGCATTATGGCGGTGCTGCAAGCAAATTTCTGTCGGATTCAGGAAGCGCTGCGGGTGCTGGAAGAATATGGCAAAATCGACAGTCCTGAGATGGCGGCGGCATGTAAACAGATGCGCTACCGGGTCTACGCGCTGGAGAGTGCGCTCACGGGCAATCAGCGCCACCAGAAGTTAGGGCGATCGCCTCTCTACCTGGTGACCTCAGCTAGCGATCGCCTCCTTGCAGCGGTTGAAGCAGCGCTTCAGGGCGGGTTAACGCTGGTGCAATACCGCGATAAAACATCTGATGATCTGGTGCGGCTGGAGACAGCAGATAAGTTGTGTCATCTCTGCCACCGCTACGATGCCCTGTTTTTGGTAAACGATCGCGTCGATCTAGCTTTAGCGGTGGATGCTGACGGTGTGCATTTGGGTCAACAAGATATGCCGATTGCCGCAGCGCGCCAGCTTTTGGGGTCGCAGCGAATTATTGGGCGCTCTACCACTAACCCAGACGAAATGCAGCGCGCCATTCAAGAAGGAGCCGACTACATTGGGGTAGGGCCTGTCTACGAAACGCCAACGAAGGCGAGTAAAGCAGCGGCTGGACTGGATTATGTGCGATATGCTGCTGCCCACGCGCCGCTGCCCTGGTTTGCCATTGGTGGTATCAATGGCGACAACGTCAATGACGTGCTTGGGGCTGGGGCTGAGCGAGTGGCGATCGTGCGGGCCATTATGGATGCCGATCAGCCCATGCTGGCAACGCAGTATTTTGTGGCGCAACTGGCGCGAAAAGTGCCGCTCAACGGTGCCATCTCCAGTGGTGAGGTTGGCAAATAGGTAGTCCTAAAATTGGTAAGGATTTTTTGATGGGCGAAGCCCGCCCATCAAAAAATCCTTACATCAATACCACTACCGACAAATAATGGGATGATGCAAAAGCAGTTTTGCAGTGGGTTGAGCTGAAGTCATTTTGAAGGATGGACGCGGATCGATTTCAAGCGGAGCGATGAGACTCATTTGCCTGTGGGCGATCGCCTGTCTACTATTCTCATTGCTAGTTTCACGCCCTGCCGTTGCTGCCATTGCCCAGCCCGATCGCATTCCGCTTACCCTGGACGTGCTACAGCAGCGACTGAAAAAGCCGAGTCAAGTTGATGGCGTTCCGGCGATTGATCTACGTCGCGTGGTGATTGATCTGCGCCCTGAAAACGACGCCTTTCGATTGCAGTTCTATCGACTGCTTCAGGCTACGTTGCAGCGATCGCCCACACCTTTGGGACTCGATTTAAGCTATTCCCTCGTTCAGGGTGATCTGACCATTAGTGACATTGGCCTACGCGCACCGCTCTATGGGGATGGTTTATCACCCCTATTTACCGATGCAGAGCAGGCGCAGCTCCGACGCGATCGCCGTCGGCTGACTCAACTAAGCCAACTGTCGCGATCGTTGCTCACCCCCGCCGCGCCGCCCAGCCTGCAAATTACCGTATTACGTGGCCCGCTAAAGCTAACCCAAACGCGTTTTGAAGGCTTTGCCAACTTTGCCAATACATTCTTCTTAAGCAGTCTGGATGCGATTGGTGCCACGTTTGTACAGGCCGCAGATTGGTCAGAAAGCCGCTTTATTCAGCCGATTAGCTTTGCCGATACCGTTTTTCGACAAGATGCCCGCTTTCGCAGCGCCCTCTTTTTTGACCGAGCTGGGTTCAATCAGGCTCGGTTTCAGGGCAAGGTAAACTTTCAAAGCAGCGAATTTCAGGCCACGGCTAACTTCAGCCGAGCGGTATTTCAGCAGGCTGCCAACTTTAGCCGAGTCCAGTGGCAAGGCAACGCTGACTTTGCCCAAACCGAGTGGCAAACCCTGTCGTCGTTCAACCAGGGGCAATTTTCGCAAGCACTATTTTTATCAGAAGCCGTATTTGAGCAGCCAATTACCTTTCGGGAGGCGCAGTTTACTCTGCCTGTAAACCTGCGGGGCGCGATGATTCAAGATCAGGCTGATTTTGGTGATGCCCGATTTAGTCGCGGAGCCTATCTAAACGTGGCGGGGCTACAGTTCAACCCAGACCAGGCCAAAATCCTGGGCAATCCAGGGCAAATTGGCCGAGTCATTTCGGTGCCGACGCTACAGGGCAATGAAACGCTACTACGGAATTTGGTGCGAAATTTTCGCTCGTTAGAACAGATTTCCGATGCCAATCAGGTGGGCTATCTGACGCAGCGCCTTCGCCTGCGCCAGATTCAGCGGATGTTGGTTGGGGTGAATCTAAACACGGCTTCGCCCGTGCGATTGATGCAGGTGGGATTTTCGGCGAAACAAGCTGAGACAATTGTCAACACCCGCGTTCAGCAGCCCTTCCGTAATCCTACAGATTTGCTCAAACTGGAGACGTTGGATTTAGCGACCTATGTGAAAGTGCGCGATCGCGTCTTGGCAACTGATCGGCGATCGTTGACGGGGCGATTGGGCTATGCTCTCAACTGGGTTAGTCTTAGTTTGCTGCTGCTGCTGACTCACTACGGCACCAATCCGTGGCTAACGCTGGGGGTGGGCATGGTGGCGATCGCCTATTTTGCCGTGCTGTTCTGGCTGGTCGATCGGTTTCGGCGGCTCCAGCCCAAACCAATTGTGCCAACGCTGGCCGAAACATTGTGGATCGGTGGCGGGGCGGGGGGACTGGCGATCGCTGGACTAGTCGCCATTTTTCGCGTGTCAGAATATCCGTGGCTAACACTGGCCTGTTTAGGCATTGTCACTGTTCCGGTTCCAGCGATCTTACTACTCCTGATTTATCAGCGTGGCCGCTTTCACGACCAGATGGATGTGAGCTACTTTGTCGAAGAAGGCACCTTACGCCAGCTCCGCATCTTGATTGGTCGGTTGCCCACTATTCCCCGATACCCCATGTTCCGCGAACGCTACGCGCCCCTGCTCTGGAATCGGCGCTGGAACTGGCTAAACTATTTGGATCTAAGCTTCAATAACCTGCTGCGCTTCGGCTTCAACGATATTCGCCTGCGCGACGAGCACGTTCCCGATCTGCTAACTTCTCTGGTGTGGTACCAGTGGACGGTGGGTTTGCTCTACACCGCTCTGCTGCTGTGGACGCTATCACGCACGATTCCGGGACTGAATCTGCTGATTTATTTCAAGTGAATTGGGCATTGCATCATCGGGATATGACTGACGCAGTTTTCGTGTGAAGTGCGTCAGTCCTAACCTAGAATCAGAAACACCTGAACTCATTTGTAAGCATGGATCTTTTTGACCAGCAGCGCCAGCAGTTGACAGATGCCGAAGCGCCTTTGGCGGCGCGGATGCGACCGCGATCGCTGGATCAGTTTATTGGGCAAGATCACATTGTGGGCCCAGGGCGATTGCTGCGGCGCGCCATTCAGGCCGATCAACTATCGTCGCTAATTTTTTATGGCCCACCGGGAACAGGGAAGACGACGCTGGCACAGGTAATTGCCAATACGACCCGCGCTCACTTTATTTCGATCAATGCGGTGTTAGCAGGGGTAAAGGAGATTCGAGAGGCGATCGCCACCGCCCAAGATCGCCGGGGAATGCACGCCCAGAGAACCATCCTATTTGTCGATGAGGTGCATCGCTTCAATAAAGCCCAGCAAGATGCATTGTTGCCCTGGGTAGAAAACGGCACGGTGATTTTAATTGGCGCAACCACTGAGAATCCGTATTTTGAAGTGAACAAGGCGCTGGTCAGCCGATCGCGCATTTTTCAACTCAAATCCTTGGAAAACGAGGATTTGGAACGGGTCATGATTCAGGCGTTGCAAGATGGCGATCGCGGCTACGGCTCCCTACATGTACAGCTTGATCCCGCTGCCAGTGCCCACTTGGTCAACGTTTGCAATGGCGATGCTCGCGCACTGCTTAATGCTCTAGAACTGGCTGTTGAAACCACGCCTCCCCAGGCCGACGGCATCATTCACATTAGCCTCGACGTGGCCGAAGAGTCGATTCAACGGCGCGCCGTGCTCTATGACAAAGAAGGCGATGCCCATTTTGACACCATTAGCGCCTTTATCAAAAGCCTGCGGGGATCAGACCCTGATGCGGCCATGTACTGGCTAGCGCGCATGGTCTATGCCGGGGAAGATCCGCGCTTTATTTTTCGGCGCATGTTGATTTTGACCGGGGAAGATGTCGGCATGGCAGACCCCAATGCGGTAGCGGTGGTTCATGCCTGTGCCCAAACCTTTGACCGAGTAGGAATGCCCGAAGGCCGCTATCCTTTAGCCCATGCGGCGCTGTATTTGGCGACGTGCCCCAAATCCAACAGCGTGATGGGTTTTTTTGACGCGCTGGCGGCGGTCGAGCAAGAGCGCGAAGACGATGTGCCGCTGCACCTGCGCGATGCCAACCGCGACAAGCATAGCTTTGGCCACGGCGCGGGGTATCTCTACCCCCATTCATATCGAGAGCATTGGGTAGAGCAGCAGTATTTGCCCAGTAGCTTGCAGGGGCAGGTGTTTTACCAACCGTCTGAGCAAGGCTACGAGGGTGGAATTCAGCAAGATGTGGCTCGCAAGCGCGAAGCCCAACTGGCGGCGCTGGTGGAGGGCATTGGCGTAGCGCTGCCCGACGTGCTGACGTTTAGTCCTACGAATGCGGGGATGGATCGGTGGTTGCAGCGCACGTTAAGTCAAACGGGAGAGCAGTTGGGGGCTGTGCGCGATCGCCTGTTTGCCCTGGCTCCACCCCAGCGCCACCATGTTGTGCTGGACTTGACTGCAAGCAGTGGGCTGCTGACATGGGAAGCCATTCGTCGAGTGCCCGAAGGTGCAGTCTATGCCTGTGTGGCTGACGCTCAGGCTGCCGCAGCTTTGGAAGAACAGGCGGTAGCGTTGCCCGAACTCAATCGTCCCCTGATTGTGCAAACTAACTTGATCGATCTGCCCCAGCGGCTCCGGGCTGACGATGCAACACTGCGATTCGATCGCATTCTGGGACGCAACGTTCTCTGGCACGGATTTCAGACATCTCCTGAACAAATTCAGGGCGGGCTACAGTCGTTGGTCGAACTTTTGCAGCCCACGGGTGTGATGGTGTTAGCAGAAGCTGTACCAAAATATACTCAACGTCTGTATCAATTGATTGAATCTAAACACTTAGGAGCAACGCTTTATCGGCAGCTTGTCAAAGCCGAAGAAGCGATCTACACCCGGTCTGACCAACCAATTATGACGTGGGATGTTGAAGATTTGAAAGCACAGTTCAAGGGTATAAATACTGCCCTAACCATTCAACTTGAACACACTCAAACTGATCTGCGTATTACACTCGCTCTACTCGATCGGTGGTTCAGTCCCGGTGGCGATCGCCCCAGTTACATTGAGCACCTGCAAAACTCGTTAACTACGCCAGATATTGCCAGGGTGAAAGAGGTGATCGTTACTGCTCTAATGCATCAAACGGTTTCCTGGAAAGGGGCGATCGCTTTCATCCGAGTACAGCCACATCCTTTCTCCGATTCAGAATCTGTTTGAAACATACGTTTTTTTGGGTGTAAATCGTTTCTCAGCTTCACTCCGAAACGATTTACTCAGTAAGTCTATTCCTTGAACGTTAATTAAATTAATGGAACTTTATCTTCAATCTGTTTGATTAATCCTAAACCGTTCAAGATTTTACCTAAAAGTACTCAGTAAAACTACCTAAACTCCTTATGGTTACAGCTTTTTTGCCCAGTCAAAATAGAGGAACCTTAATACTAAATCCTGGCAAAAACTAATCTTTAGGACAACTCATATTTCAAGAGAAGATAGGCCGCTTTCTCAGAATTCTTTTGAGTGTTTAGATGGTAAAACGCCTTTTGATCCCGGTATCTAGAGTGAGTTCTACGAAAGAATTTGCGGTGAATTGAGTCGAAGCAGTTATGGGGCAAACTAGTTTGTGAAGGCTTTGTAAACAAATGTAACAGTTAGAGGGTTTGATTAAAAAGTGTTGCAGGTCTGTGAATCAGTTGTTAACGTCAGGACAACAGGTGGTCAAAAATAACCTGTTGTGATTGAAGGAGGTAGATTATCTATGAGTTGCGTCATGAGGTGCGCTAATACAGGCGTAGCGAGTTATCGCATTCCGTCATCACGTTCAGAGTTCACGTTTTAGAATCATCTAGCTGCTGATGGTCTTAAGTTAGTCTTAAGTGGTTCTTACTTCCCTATGAGACTTAAAGCGTGGCTTTAGATGTTTGGGACGCATAGTTTGTAGGTAGGTTCGGTTCTTGTCTCTACTCGTACGCTGATTCAAACCTGACTGAATTTTGCCTGAATCTCACCTGATTAATTTTGTTTTAATTTTCCGCCGCACGGATGTTTATGTATTGCTCCACTGTTGCCCCATTGTGGCTTTTGTAGCGTCCCTCGGTCACGCTGTTTCTGTATTGCTCGAATGATTGCTTGGGCTTTGGTTTTAGAGCTTTGATTGATTGGTGTTGTTAGTCCCGCTAAATTCTCCAGATAGTTCGATAGGTGCCCGTCTCTCTGGAAAAGCTTAGTCAGCCGTTAAAAGCCTGGTCAACCCTCATACGTCAATTTGGCTCAGTCTGCTAGTTAACTAATGTCCTCGTTGTGACAATGATCATTCGCTAATTATTTGCCCATTTTTAATTGCCCATTTCTGAGTTAAGCCGCTTAACAGCGCGCTTCATTTAACTCATTCTGTCACTGGTTTTCTGATCTATCTGCTGCATTTGCATCTACTGCACTTGCATCTGCTGCACATGGTTTCGTTATCCAGTCAGCTTGTTTTGCGATCGCCAAAGGTTGCAACTCGGTTTGATTGGGCGACGCAACCCAAAAAATGGAGGGTTTTAAAGGATGGACATACAAGGAAAAACGGCTCTGGTCACGGGAGCGTCTCGTGGCATTGGACGGGCGATCGCGGTTGAGCTAGCTCGATATGGCGTTACCCGATTGATTTTAATTGCTCGTAATCAGCAGCGCCTCGAAGAGGTGGCTAACGATGTGGAATTGTTAGGATGTGAGGCGGTTGTTGTGCCCCTCGATTTGACTCAACCCGCAGATGTAAGTGTGGCGATCGCTCAAGTGTGGCGAAATCACGGGCCAATTCATCTGTTAGTCAATTGTGCAGGCGTAGCCCACCAGAGCGCGTTTTTGCAGTCTCGGTTACCGCAGGTTCAGCAAGAAATTGCGGTAAATCTGATTGGCATGTACACCATTACCCGCATGATTGCTCGACGTATGGTGTCGCAGCGTGAGGGTAGAATCGTTAATGTGTCAAGTCTAATGGGAAAAGTGGCCGCTCCTACGATGGCGACCTACTCAGCCACAAAATTTGCAATTCTGGGGTTTACCCAAGCCTTGCGTAGCGAACTAGCTCCCCACAATGTTCAGGTCACTGCATTGCTGCCTACCTTAACGGATACCGACATGGTAAAAGAGCTAGATTGGTTTCAAGGCATTATGCCCATGACCCCGCAACAGGTCGCCAAAGCACTCATGCATGGATTGCGAACGGAATCCCCAGAAATCTTAGTGGGGTGGCAAAGTCATCTCGCAGCGTGGATTAACCGCGCCGCGCCATGGCTGGTCGAAAAGATTGTGTACTGGGCTGCTCCATCACCTCGAACAAAGTCCTCTTCATCAGGGCTGCATCGTCGCGATCCTCATCCATCTGGTTCCCCTTCAGCGCTGTAGGGCACCTCGCCAGATAGTCTAATCAGGATTTTTCCAAGAGTCGCGCTGAGCGCGACTCTTGGAAAAATCTTGTCCTAACCGCCTAGCTGACAGCCATAGGGGCAAAAAGAATGAGTACAGGCAAAGCCTGTACTCATTCTTTTTGTCTTAAGTAGTCCAACTTAAATAAAAACAAGATTCTAAAAGTCTGCGCCGCCCGCGCAGCGGGCAGCGCAGACTTTTAGGGCTTTATAGCCATAGTCATAAAGCTTAGGACATGCCAGCGTCATTCCCGCCTGCGCGGGAATCCACCCCCGCACCTATCGAGCAGATGGATCCCGTCTGCGCGGGAATAACAGGGAGGCGTCCTATTGATCATGGCTACCGCTATATGTTTAATTACGCCCGCCTACTTAATCTAGTTGGCGATTATTAATGATTGTCGCCTACCGACCTTAACCGTTGATCGCAATTCTCAACTGCACATGCGATTATTGTGCCGCCTGCAATACGGCTTCTGTGTTTTGAATAGCCTTAGTTGCGTAGGGATCTCCCGGTCGGACTTGCGCGGCACGTTTAAAGTTAATCAGCGCAGTTTGATAATCCTTTTGCTCAAAGGCGGCGTACCCTACCAGCATGGATTGGCGGTAATCGTAGGGTTGATTGGGGCTAGCTGGCGCAGAAACCGCCGGATCTGAAGTGCCAGATACAGGAGGTGCAGAAGTCGGTGGTTGCGGAACGGTAGGAGCAGGCTGAATAGACGATGGAGTGCTACCTGTTGGCATTACTGTGTCAGTAGGCAGTTGGATTGACACTGAACCCGGTATATCTAGATTACTAACCATAGAAGGAGCCATCCGCCCTCCCAAGACAGCGCCAAGCATGGCGATTCCTAATCCCAGCAGTCCCAATAGAAAGGAATTTTTTACCGCTGGTTTGCCCCATTTTGTAATGACGAACACCAGTGAGGCAAACGGTACAAACAAGTAGAGCAGCCCCCATACTGCACTCTCTTGAAAGGCCAGAACCAGCCCCCAAATACCTCCAATAAACGACAGCAGGAACCCCAACACGATTAAAACTATTGCGATCGCCATCGCCATCTCCTGCTTTCAAAATTAGGTTACGGTCAAATCCACAGCCAAATAAATTTCGTCCATATAAATTTTGCCCATTTTGTCCAGCGTAGGCATAAGCCCTGTGACACATTGCAATAAAACTCAACCTTGTATAGCCATAGACGGATTGGTTAGGACGGGGTGCAGGGGTGGAACCCCTGGCTGGGGGCAAAGCCCCCACACCCCCTTTGATCCCAGTGTCCTAACCTTTGTGGCGACAGCTATAAGTAGGTGGGCTTAATTAAATATAAGCCCCTAAAACCCTGCGCCGCCCGCACCGCGGGCGGCGCAGGGTTTTAGTATCTTATATTTAATTAAGCCCACCTACTTATAGCCAAAGTCATAAAGCGTAGGACCAGCCAGCGTCATTCCCGCGCAGGCGGGAATCCACCCCCGCACCTATCGAGCAGATGGAGTCCCGCCTGCGCGGGAATGACAGGGAGGCGTCCTATTGATCATGGCAACCGCTATATGCATTTTTTTTGAAAGGGTCGCTGCGACCCTTTCAAAAAAAATGCATACCCAGAT